>CAZBDM010000475.1:0-4225 GCA_964490675.1 uncultured Oligoflexales bacterium | reverse complement strand
GCGACAATTGGTATCTCTCCGGAAGCTAACTTTATCGATTCCAGTCGCAAAAATGTAAGTCGCCATGGACTGGCAAAGGTGAAGTCTTCCGGCTATCAAATTTCTCTATTAGAAGGGATGGAAGCTCATGTCAGAAAAGATGGAAAAGTCAAAAAAATCTTGGGTGGCAGCTACACATTGGGTCGACGGGATATTGCGCATATTCGCCATGGCGCGATTCGCTATTTTATGCTTTTTGTCAATCCTCCGGAGCTGAGGCTTCCTCGTAAACTAACAGATGATAAACTTTTTCTTGGTTTAATGTTAACGGCGCTGTTTTTCTACTTGGCATTCTTCCCGGCTGTCTGGATCTCCAAGCCAGCTCCAGAAGAAGTCATCGAAAAGCCAGATGTCTATGAAATTATTTACTTCCCTGAAAAGCCCATAGAACGGCCAAAGTTTACAGCGCTCGACAAAAAGCGTGTCGAGCTTGAAAAGGTAAAAGTTAGACCCAACACAGCATTACCTAAGCCACCTGTAGATCGAATAAAGCCAGTGCCGCCACAGGATGTTAAAAAGATTACCAAGGATCCGCAGATCAAAAAGACCTGGCAGAATAAAAATAACAACAACCCAAAACCACTCGCTCCGGTCGTATCTCCAAAAAATTTCGAACAAAACAAGAATAAAAAAACTGGACTAAAAGGTGTCGGAGCAACAGAGACCGATAACAAGTTACCTGGCCAGAAGTTGAAAAACACCAAAAAAGGAATTGGTGGTGGCGTTAAAGGTACTGGCATGAATCAGCAAGGTGGTGTCATCAAGGGAAATCAAAAGATTAGTGCAAAAGGCACTGAGGACGCCAAGATCAAAGGTAATTCGGCTCCTAATCTCAAGAAAATTGGTATAGGAGCCGGTTTTCGATCCGATGCCAAAGCGCCTGGCGCGATTCATTCTTTGTTTAAGAACTCAGCCGGAGGAGCAGCGAAAGGTAGTGGTTCCGCTCAAAAGACGAAGGGCATAGGGGGTATTAAAACCAACGCGACCGTTGCGATTAGTGGGTACGGTAAAGATAGAGACGGCTTTGGCGAAGGTGCAGACGGCCTTCTAAGCGGTCAGAACGGTAAGGGAAATAACGGTCTTAGCAAAAGCTTCAGCAACGGTAAAGATAGACGGCCCGTTGTGCCTTCCGTCTCTCTACAAGGGCCTTATATGCCGGGTGGCGGATTAGCTGCCGACGAAGTCAACTCTGTCATCAAAACCCACCTAAATGCTATACGTCATTGCTATCAGCAACTTCTGCAGCTTAAACCAAAAGCCGCAGGTAGTCTAAAACTTCAGTTTGTCATCGCACCAAGCGGCCGCGTTTCATCCTCACGCATTATATCTGGGTCTATTGCTAGCAGTCGCATGCGTAACTGTGTCGCCGCAAAAGCGCGTCAGTTTAAGTTTCGTCCTCCGGATAATGGACAAAAGGTTGTGGTCAAGTATCCTTTTTTATTTACTCCCCTCGATTAAGATCAATGCCATGCCCGGGGCGCAGCCCGTCGGGTATCCTCAGAATCCGGCAACTAGTCCTTTGCTAATGGGCAAGCTGTCGCTATAATACTCTGTAGAATTCACAACTAGAGGTATGATTTTGAAAAAAATCGTCGTTGTCTCGGCAGCTTTAGCTGCTCTCATTGTACTACTTATTAGTCAATCTGACAGACTTCAAAAGGCACGAGAAGTTGCCCCGGCTTTGACCAAAAAAGCAGATTTGTCGCAAAACACTTCCACCACTCTTGCGAGTAAAAAACCACAGGCTGCCGACGCCCGACCAAAAACTGCTAAGCTCAAAGACCCGTCTCAGACAGAAAGTCTTCTTTCTGACACTCCCGAAGACAAGGCACTACTATCGCTTGTCAAAGGACTAAGAGAGTTTAGCAGGCAGAAGAAGACCAGCGCTGATGTTGAAGGTTATTTAAAGGGTCTCGGCTTAAGCCCTATGATTAAAAAAGACAGTAACGATACCACCGGAGTGATGTATCTTATCCGTACCAAAAATAAGTTACCCGGTACCCGTTATTTCCACGCTCAGGTCTTTGGTGATGTCGGTGAGGATCAATTCATTCAACATGTCTCTTTTGAGTTTAAACCAGGTCCAGACTCAATGCAGAAGGCCAAAGAGGTAGTAAAGTCAATTTTTGCTATCAAAAAGCCACCACTGTCTGAAAAAAACGACTTTGTTGCCTGGAAGATTGAAAACGATTACGAAGTCTGGATTAAGGTTTTAGATCAAAAAGACTTGCAAAATAACCCTTTTAATGCCTATACAAAGGCAGACGTCGGCAGCGTCAGAGTGGCACTAGAGGCCTCCATTCATTAATCACACCTTTTGAAAAAGGAATCCTTAGAGATGAATCTTGGCGTAAGCTTTAGCCGCTTCATTATCGAGCAGCAGCGGCTTCACCCAGGTGCGAGTGGAGACTTTACGCTTCTCTTGTCTGATATTGTCAAAGCGATTAAAGCCATTTCCTTTCAAGTCAGTCATGGTCCCCTTCATGGAATCTTAGGGAAAACCGCCCAGAAAAATATTCACGGGGAAAGACAAGCTAAACTTGATCTGATTGCTCATGATCTTATTGTCGATACCGTCGAATATTCTGGTCTCCTAGCAGCAATGGCATCGGAAGAACTTGATGACATTTATCAGATTCCTAGTGATTATCCCAAAGGTCGTTATCTGCTTGTTTTTGATCCTCTCGATGGTAGCTCCAACATCGCTACAAATGTTTCAGTGGGGACGATCTTTGCTCTCTATAAATGCCAAGAGCAAAGTGGCGAAGTAGACGCATCAACCTTCTTTCAAAAAGGTGTAAAACAGGTCTGTGCCGGCTACGCGATCTATGGGCCTGCTACGATGCTGGTTTTTACAACCGGACATGGCGTACATGGTTTCACTCTAGATAGACAAGTGGGAGAGTTTCTTTTGACTCACCCAGATATTAAAATCCCCGCTGGAAAAAAAGAATTTGCGATCAATATGTCAAACCAACATTTTTGGTCGCAAAAGGTCAAACAATACGTCAAATCAAACACGCTCAGTAACTCTGATGCTTCTGGTCCTATGTACAATATGCGCTGGATCGCTTCTCTGGTTGCTGAGGTCCATCGAATCCTTATGCGTGGCGGTATCTTTCTCTATCCTGAAGATGAAAGACCAGGAAGAGACGATGGACATCTAAGGCTTCTCTACGAAGCTAATCCGATGTCGATGATTGTTGAGAACGCTGGCGGCAAATCGATCACCGGCAGCGAGCGAGTGCTCGAGTTACAGCCCAAAGCACTTCATCAAAAGGTTCCCTTGGTGCTCGGTTGTGGGCAGGAAGTTGATCGTTTTCTTAGCCAATCAACTTAATTAAGATAAAAAAACTAGCTTTTGACGATTAACTGATTTATTCAGCGCAGTAATATTTTCGCTTTGCATCTGAAAGTGTTTGATAATATTGATTTTTATTCTTGATGCTTCAGCTTTTCTCAACTTTCTCTGAGAAGTCCCGATGCCTTCCATAGAACTAACTGAAATTGTCGATAGGAGGCTAGGGTAACCGTGGCTTTCAATATTAAAATTGTAAAAGAATCATTCGCAAAAGCGAAGCCCATTGCCTATGATGTAGTAACAAAGTTCTTTGATTACTGGTTTGAAGACTATCCAGATGTCAAAGAGATCTTTGAAAGTACTGACATGGAAGCGCAAAAAAAGGCGCTCATCAAAGCCCTCGCCGTTATCATCGACAATATCGACAACTCTGAACAGCTTACTCCTTACCTACATGGAATTGGTGCGCGTCATGCAAGCTACGGCGTTAAGCAAAAACACTATGCTGGCTTCGTTAAATCCTATTTAAAGACCCTCGGCTACTTCTTTGGTAGTGATTGGAATGGAACGCTAAAAGAGAGCTGGGAAGAAGCTATGTCTGTCATTGCCTCGACAATGATGGAAGGTGCCAAAGAGGTTGATCGCGATGAGGAGGATAGTCAACCAAATGAACTTCCTATCATTGCTCAGGACAACGATCAATCACAAGAAAATGCTGAACAAGAGGAGCTGAGCGCAGACCAAAGCACGGCTGAAGAAGAAGCTACAGCTCAGACCACAGAAGCAAAAGCGGGAGCTCTCGCAGGACAGTCTTCAGATCAAAGCTCTGAAAATTCTGAAACTGACCTAGCTGCAGCTCCAGAACATCAGTCTTCAAACAACAGC
>CAZBDM010000474.1:0-4235 GCA_964490675.1 uncultured Oligoflexales bacterium | reverse complement strand
GGTCGGGCAGCCGATGAGTCCTTTGAACGGGGAGGTACCTATGAATAGACAGTCAGCAAAAGACGCGCTATCTGATCAGCTTTTAAACTTCGCCATCGGCACAAAAAATGTCGTTGTTCAGAGTAAAACATTAGGTACGCCCATCTCCTATCGTATGCGCACCCATGGTGCAAATAAATCCAGACTCGTCTTGTCTATGGGTAAATCGCAAAAGATTCCTTTCATTGAAAATACCCTCTTAGAACTAACGATCGATACCGAAAGTTCATGGCTTGAAAAACCAGTGACTTGTATTGCAAAAGTTATAGCTCGTGACGATCTAAGTGATCCCCATCATGCGCAATTTGATGTTCAGATTGTTCAGATGGAGCCGATGATCGCTCAAAGTTGGCACCGTTCTATCGAAGATCTCTAACCTATTTAATAAGATGCTCATATCGTTTATCAGTAAGTATTTTAAGAAAAGCAACAAGCGCATCGATCTTTACGTCGGTCAGTTTTTTTGCTCTTAACTCTTTCAAATTGAGATTTTCTGCTACTTCTGGATCTTGCCAGTTTTTGCCAGTTTCAGGGTTTAGTGTTCGCTTATGATTGTTGTATTGATCATAGAAAGCGATAACAGTTCTTAGGTCTTTGAAAACGCCGTTGTGCATATATGGACCTGTTATGGCTACGTTTCTTAAAGTAGGTGTTCTATAGAGGCCTTTAAATCGATTTTCTTTTGTCATAGGATTATCGAAAAGGCCGTAGTCGATAAATGATTTGTCTTTTTTATTTATAAGTCGCACAGCTGCATTTACAGGGATGCCAATGTTAAAGTATTCAAAGGTGGTAAATGGCTCCTTTTTACTATCCTCACTTTTTAGAGCATGGCAGATAGAGCAATTAGTATTGTTGTTAGAAAAGAAAAGAGCTTTTCCAAGTTCTTCTTGATCTGTGAGAGTATATTCGCCATTAAGGTAACGGTCATACTTCGAATCGTAAGGAGAAAAAAAAGCAGTTTTTTCAAATGCCGCAAGGCTCTCGCTGATTGCTAAAAAAGCGGCTCCCGTATCAGAAAAAATATTATCTGTAAAAACTTCGCTGAAAAGATTCTTGTACTGTTCATTCTTTAAAATTCGGTCGACGAGCATGTCTTTCGATGGTATCTGCATTTCTATCGGGTTGAGGATGGGTTGCCCTGCTTGCTCAACAAGATTTTTTGCTCTGCCATCCCAGAAGAATCCGCCGGAAAACAACCCCTTTTTTTTGTTAAAATGTGGCTCAGGAATTGTTGAGACATAAGAAAGAGTGGGGGCGTTGCGATCGCCAAGCGAATGACCATCATCGCCTAAGGAGACTGCCGCTAACTCTCCTTTTCCTCTTTTATCAGTGAAAGCAAAATCTGGGTTGTGACAGTCTGCGCAAGATTGCGTTCGTTTCAGAGATAGATTGCGATCAAAAAACAGCATTTTTCCAAGCGTTTCTTTCTTAATTTGCTTCTGATCAGCGACAGAACTCTCAGCAAAAAATAGACCTGTAAAACATAATATTAGGATTATTATCATAAGAGGTTTTTTGTAGAATGGCATCATAACCGATTTTTTTTCTTTATGTTTGCGTTGCAGAATAAGCTTTATACTATCCGAGAAAGGCTTCAACAATAGAGCTCGAATTGACCGATATTCTCCCATGGTTTGACGATCAAGTCCAAATCTTAGATGGTTCAAGTTTTCTGAAAAGCGATGGCTTCTAAACATTACGTCCCAGATAGCGAATACCCCACCGTAATTTGTATTACAGCCTTTTTGGCAATGATGCCACTGATGCTGCTTAGGAGAGATAAAAATTAATTCTAGAATTTTAGGATAAGAGAATGGGACATGCGAGTGACGCAAATTTGAGCCAAGAACGTGGCTTATAAAAGTAAAAATATTAACCCCAGCAACACTCATTAAATCAAGTCTTGCGCCAAAAAAATAAATAAATGAGCCTGTAACTAAAGATGTGGTAAATACGTATCTTAAGCCAAAAAGAAGGTGCTCCAATGGGTGAACGCGATAAAAGGTCACCGGTGTTAGGACTCTGGCGCTATGATGAACTTTATGAAACTGCCAAAGCAAATCACTTCTATGCAGCCATCGGTGAAGAAGATACCGGCTCAAATCACTTGAGATAAAAAGTGCAATTGTATAGCAACATAAGATAGCAAAGTGTGGCCATTTCTGGGGTTCTGTGTAACCGAAAATGTCTTGAAGAAAAGATACCACGTTTAATGATAAAATCATCGCCGATGGAAGCAGGGGCAAGACAAGAATTGTCTTTAAAATATGGGATAAAAAGAAGTACAAGTAATCAAGTTTCGCTGATGGGTGTAACCAAATCTGCCTTCCAAAGAAGCGGCGTAGACTTCGGCCTGTAAACTTTAGATATAAAATGGCAAACCCAAAAGAAAGCAACACATAACCAAGAAAAATTCTTTTTCCAGGATTCAAAAAAAAATCAAACTCTATGCTTCCAGCCATTGATTAGTCACCGTCTGCGTCGATAATTTTTGCTTTGATGCCTAATGCATCGATAAGCAGTGAAATATAGGCTTTATGAAGGCTGTCTGTAGACTGGTAAAGATCTTTAACTTCCTGAGATGTTAAAGCTTTTGCTAAAGGCTGCTTTATTTTTGCAGCTGATTCTTGCGCTTTTTCAATCTTCTTGTTGATATAAGCAATATAATTTTTGAATCGATTGTCATCGCCAAGACTTGTTAAATTTTTAAAAGCTTGGGGTGAAAGTAGCTTTTCATGAGTTTTTAAAATGCTTTGAATGGCGAGTAGTGAGGATTGCGAGTAATGATATTCAAGTCGATCTACCGATGGTTTGTCTATAAACTTTCCGACAATACCTGTGGGTTCTTCCAGTCTCCAAGTTTTAAGTTTATAGCTACTATCAATTAGTTGGTTGACAAGATCGTCTATAGATTTTTTACCTCTTTTGGCAAGGCGAGTATCTGTAAGGTAAAAAATTTCAATCTCTTTAAGAGCCGGGGCTATGTTATCACATATAAAAAGGGCCATATCGACTGGTCGTAAGTTGTATGATGTCAACCATTGTTGTTGGCCTATGTTACCCTGCTGGCCGAAAAGCAAATACTCCAATGCGTTTATGCTTTTGTGTGAGTTTTTAAACATCGAAATGTTGAGAGGATCTTTCAGCTTTACAATACGTTCTAGTTGCTGGGGCAAATCTTCATTGCCATGATGAAATCCATCAACTAGGCGCACGTGATCAATAAGGCTTTCGTCAGCAAAACCAGCTATATAAAGCGCTTCAACAGCTTTCCAAGTCTGCATGAATGTCAAAAAGTCCTCTTGGATTTTGACAAGTATAGACTGAGAAGGCTGGTCTTTGAATCGAGAAATCGTTCTCTTCAAAAGATCAAGGTTGAGATGGGCTGTTTTAGCGTCTTTTTGTAGCACGTTTTTTACAATATCGCTTACGACTTCAGAATGTTCGATAGCAAACAGCTGTCCAGTTAGATTTATTAAGGAAATGAAAGTTATAATTCTAAACATTTAGAGTCTACCTATGAAATCGATCAACTCCTGCCGTTCGACTTTATTCAGCTGGATATAAAGTTTTTTGCTAGAAGCAGCTTCTCCTTCGTGCCATAAAATCGCCTCTTCGATAGAACGAGCTCGGCCATCATGGAGAAATACAGCGTTTTTATTATTTTTTTTAAATTGGCCTATTCCCCAAAGAGGGGGTGTTCTCCATTCACGTTTTAATGCTTGATGTTCGGTGAACTGGTCAGCTAATTCTTCTCCCATGTCATGTAAGAGAAAATCACTATAAGGCTTAACAATTTTTTTGTCTTCAGTTTCATGCGACTCAATGTGGCAATTTTGGCAGCCAATTGATCGAAAAAGTTTCTTTCCAAGAATGTTTAATTCTTCAAGATTTGGTGGGGGTGGGCGGAAATGTAAAGTAAAATAACTTATCGCTTCAAGTCTAGTTTCACTCACATCAATGAGTTTCCCCTTTGTTTTCTTAAGGCAATCAGGTTGTTTCTTTGTGCAGGTCTCAGTTTTAAAGAGAGGATTTGTTAAACCCATGTCATGGATCAATGCTTGAGCTGTTTGAGATTTTATCGTTGCTGTGGAAGCCTTCCAGCCAAAACGTCCTAGGGTGAGCTCTTTTGATTGTGATGACGTTATATAATTTGCTCTACCTGAAATTTGATCGTTATTGATATCAGCGGC
>CAZBDM010000473.1:0-4254 GCA_964490675.1 uncultured Oligoflexales bacterium | reverse complement strand
ACTTACTTCCCTTACGGTAACACACCTTATTACACGGCTCTTGATGGTGCGGTAGAAGTCTTCGGAAGTTTAACAACTGACGAGCGAAAAAACCAAATCGCCATCCTCGTTACCGACGCTGAGCCAACAGACAGAAACCCAGCACTTGTCGTTGAAAGAGCGCAAGAGCTAAAAGATAAAGGCGTTAAGATCATCACAGTGTTCCTCAAGAACTCTGAAGATCGCAATAAGCGTCTCGCTGATCACGAAGCAACTCTCAAGAATTGGGATGAGCTCGAGATGGAAGAGCAAGACAAACACTATTACAACTCTGAAGAGTATGGAGACTTCGATAGTTACTTTAACGATATCAAAACTCTTGCTTCAGACGTCGCTTCTTCAAGTGACCCTTATTGTGAAGGTAAAGAATGTCCTAAGTTACTTGTTGAAGGAGCGAGGGTAGAAGATCTGCCAGCAGTGTTGAAAGGAATTATCCAAACACACGCAATTAAGTGTGAATAGCGCCTAGAGGAATGATACGCGATCCAATGCCGGGATCAGCAACGTAAGTTCTGATTCTCGTGACATTGTCCCATCAAATCCCCCTTTTTTCAGGAGGGCTCGGTCTTGACCGAGCCCTCTCTTTTTTGGGCTCACTCATGTCGGGCTTCTCCTCAGCTTGCCATCAATAGATCCTAGTTAGGTGCTGAACTGTATTGTTTAACACATCGAAATATTTGGTGTTTTATGGTGGAGGGTGAAAGAGAGGTGCTGGGCATCCAGTCGTGATTCAGTAGCAGGCTCAGCTGGTTACATCTACATCAAGTGGTCGTTGAGATGTGTTATCATAAAGAGAGGAATAAATGAAAAACTTACCATAACCAAGGTGTCAGATGAGCTTGGTCAAAAAGGCACTTCTATTAGCAACGTTACCTGCCCTGGGGCTGACTGGTCTCGTTAGTTGCAAAGTAGAAAAGAACGATGAGTCTAAGGTCACGGCAGATAGCCGTCCTGAGCTGCAGTTGCGGGCAAGAGAGTTTCGTGAAGTCTGGGGAGAAGATATTGTTGTCAAGTTTGACACGCTTCCAAGAAGCGGTTCTTCAAACCTTCAACCTTATTCGGGGTATTGGTATCCCGAGGCAGAACTCATTGCTCCTAATGGCAGAAGGCAGTGGATGGGGACCAATGTCGGTCTCGATCCAAAAACAGTCGATCAAAATCGCGCGTCACCTCTCAGAAAATACGACCTCGCCTTTCACGGCGGAGCGACAGGTAGAGCAGCAGATTGGGAAGTGCAGTATCACAATGCAGCCGATGTTGAAGCTTCATATCTGGCGGAAGAAGATCCTATAAAAAAACAACGCATCTTAGAAAAATATAGCTGGTATGGACATTGTAATGGTTTTTCAGCGGCGGCCGCCCGTCACAAAGAACCTATCAACCCGGTTGTACGAAATGGTGTAACCTTCAGTCCTCGCGATATTAAAGCATTGCTGGCCGAAATTTACATGAGCGCTGATTACATCTATCTCGCTGGTAGCAAATGTCGACAATATGAAATCAATCTTGATCCAGATGCCCGTGCTGACAAGAGGAGTCTTAATGCTTGTGAAGATGTCAATCCAGGGACTTTTCATGTGGCCATTAGCAACTGGGTCGGCCTTAAAAAAGAAAACATTATATTCGACCGTATCGGTAATAGTGAAGTATGGAATTACCCTCTTTATAAATTCAGTGCTGAGGTCGTCAACGAAAATCTTTCCGAAACAGAAGCTCTATCTCTTATGGGGAGCAGTGCATTAGATTATGATATTTTCAATCCAGATGCTGTGACTTTGAAACACATCAGTATGACGATTTATTATGCTGATCTTCAAACAGGTGGTGAGACTCTTCAAAGATATGCCGAAACGTCGGTGACCTATGAGTATATTCTCGAGCTTAATGGTAATGGAGATATTATCGGGGGAGAATGGGCTCTTGCCTATAAAAGTGGTGAAGAAAAAGAGAAGATTCCCGATTATGTTTGGGTCCCGTTACAACCGCGAGAAGATCTAGATAATCGCAAGTTTGGTAATCCATTTCTTAATGTAAAAGAAGTCCTTTCGATTTGGGCCGAATCGGTTGGTTACGGTACTTTAGAAAATGCTCCTGAAAGGCTGTCAAGCAAACCTTGGTCATCATCTTGGGGAGTCTCACAAAATAATGATTACCACCTTAGTATTGATGGCGGCAGAAGAGGTGCAGTATTTATGGCTAATAGTAACAAGCTTACGATTCACAAGAAAAACAGTGCTGATAAATTTGATGTCGTCCATCTTCAAGAGAGGTTGGAAGCAAGCGATGCCGATGGCAGCGAAAGTACCTACATATTCAAACCGGTTTTCGGTATGAATGCCATAACGATTTGTCCTAACCTCTGTAAGGATCAAAACCCTCAAGGGCAAACCTTCTATGTATTTGCTTTGTAGAGATGTCTGATGGCAACACAAATAACCTGGCTTCATCTCTTTTGGATCGCTCTTGGTGGTAGCGTCGGAGCCTTGTGTCGATTTGGATTGCAGGCTAGCCTTCTCGCTGTTTTACCGAATTTTCCCTTGGGTACTGCTATTGCAAATCTCACAGGAGCCTTTCTCGCTGGTCTTGTTTATGTGCTTCTTCCTACCCTTCATGTAAGCGTCAAACCACTTGTGGCAGTGGGTTTTGTTGGTGCTCTAACGACGCTATCAACCTTTAGTTTAGAGGTGGTCTTACTCTTAAAAGAAGAGAGGTATCTGGCAGCTGTTATTCACTGGCTGGGAGGGGCTTTTCTCGCTCTGATAGCTGTGGTCTTAGGAATGGCCGTCGGCCAATTGATCGAAAAATAGGGGTAAGATAAGCGAAGCAGCTCTCAGCGGAAAAATCACCATTTGGAATCTTCTTGCTTTCGCTGAGAGAGGACGTCAAACAGGCAATAACGCAAAAAAAGGCTTTCGCTGGAAAAAAGCTCTAGGTTTAGGTTTTTTACTTGGTGCTCGAAACGCTACTGGCTAAAAGGGAAACACAGTAGCTTGCTGTTAAATTGAACTTCAATTTATTGTACCCTTTTACTAAGTGGTCGATTTCCAGAAATTACTCTATCGATTGACGACGATTCATTCTGACTTTTTTATTTTGTTGAACCATTACTTATGAGTATTGAGCGGATGAAAAAGATATCGTTTTCCGTTATTGTTAGCTTCGCTAGTTGTGTCTTGCTAGTTGCCTGTAGAACAGGGGAGCCTGGCCGGTCACTGAGTTCTTCCGGTTCGGTCGCTAATATTGGTATCTGGTACGATCATCCTTCACGGCAGGCCATTCTCTCGAAAGATAAGCTCTTGCAAAACGTTTCCGGCCTTGGACGCATAGTCGGCCCCGATCAATCCATATGTGCCGGCTTCAGAATCTCTCCCTGTTTAATTTTGTCTGCTCGGCATTGTGCCGATACGCTTCCTTTACAGTTTCAGTGGCAATACACTGCCGAAGCAAGGACGAACTCCCAGAATACCTCGTCTTCCCGTTTTCTTGAGAGTATTCCCTATTTGGATGAAGGTAGTCAGGTAAGTGGGCGTCAAGAGCGTCATGATTGGGTAATTTTAGAAACATCAGATTTTAAAAGCAGTGATATAATTCAACAATTCATTGGAAATAAGCATGCGGGCGACCCCCGCTCTCAGGGTAAGGTCAGAGACTTTATCGTTCATAGACAGGGATATACGGGAGAATGTTACCGAGAAGGCGATACCCAAATAATTGTCTGTAGTGAAAGAAAGCAATGGGACGGGCGTCTTGTGCGTATCTATGGTTATCCCTCTGCGGCGCGGGCAGAGGTTGGACGGGGTTTTCGCACGAAAGAAACTCCCGTTGAGACGTATGATTGTACCATCGATCAGTCGAGGATTTATACTCTTCTCGATAAATGTGCTTCATGGGCAGGAAACTCTGGAGGACCCATAATCCTAGAACGACATATTTTCAGCGACAGCACTAGAAAGCCTCCTATATTGGCTGTCCAACAAGGGACCGACACCGGAGTGCGAGAAGAAACTAACTATGAGTCAAAAATTGTGATGAGTTCTTCGGATCTCGAAAAACTTAAATTAAAAATCCAAAGCTGCGAAGCACCATATTGGCCCAATTTTGTTGAGGGCAAACGGTGCCGAAAGGTTGGATACGGTATGTCAAATCCACCTAAAATTATTTATAAATGTGCCGATGGCACGACCGCATATGAGTGAATATTCATAATGACGATGC
>CAZBDM010000472.1:3184-4256 GCA_964490675.1 uncultured Oligoflexales bacterium | reverse complement strand
CGAAAGCTAAATAAGAAAAAAAGAATAACGCAGTAAGAACGATCTTTAATGACATTGCACCTACCTCGGCCATAATTATTCTCCAAAAGTAATTTTTTATACGATCAAATCGATCGAGAATATGACCGGGCTTTTCGGCCACGACGATGAAAACTTTAGCACTTTGATTCGAATGATTTTCTTTTAAATATTTGCAAGTATTTCGGGAAACTACACAAAAAAAGAGCGGTCGTAAAACCGCTCTCTTCTCATAAGGAGTCTTTGATTCCCTTTAGTCGTTCCCGTTTCGACTCAGTAAAGATAAAAAGTCTCCCATCAAATCCCCTTTATCCCCCTTGCAAACTTGATCCCCCTCGTTTGCAGAATTAGAAATATCGAAGCCCTTCAGGCTTGGGTAGTCAGACCTGACTGAAGCGGCAGATCGCCTTACTGAACCGGTTTTGACATTCTTACGCGAACTCTATTAAGACTGGTCGAGGTACGTCACGACCAAAAGATCGCTCTAAACCCAGAATTCAGCATTGTATCGTTGCCAAAAAAGTCAATGACTTGCTAGGTAAGTCAAATCTCGTCATCCTCGTCAAATTACTTTTGCTAAACGGGCCATGCCATTGTTTAACCACCTAATTTTACTAGTATTCTAGTGATCTAAACGAAATTGAAGATTTTTTTTGCGACCAGCAGCCTGATAAATTTTTTGAAATTTTAAAGAAACAATTTTTAATAGATCAAGCAAGGCTTTGAAATTCATACACTATTTCAAAGAAATCAGGTTTTTAGCAGAAAATGACGATGGAAGTTTTTAGCTAACATTATAGAATATTAGATGTCACCATCAAGTTAGGACCACGCAATGAACAAGAAATTTTCAAATCATCTCGTTACATCTTTAACGGCTGCCATTATTGGATTTTCATTAATGGCTTGCGGCAGCAGTAAAAGCAAAAATGATTACTCTGTAGAAGAACAGTCAAACAAATCGCAAGATGCTACAGTAGAAAAGTTTGAAATCGTCGCTCCCGCGATGAGCGCATCCGATGTAGAAGGAAAGTTCGATCCTAACTCCGACTCA
>CAZBDM010000472.1:1344-3174 GCA_964490675.1 uncultured Oligoflexales bacterium | reverse complement strand
CCGCCGATCTCGCTGCTGCTGGTAACAGCGTCGAAGTAAAAGATTTTAAAATTCAAGCTTCCAGCACGGGAGCCGTTGAAGTGATCGGTTCCGGAGAAACAGCCAAGACCAGTAAAAGCTACATTGTAACTGGCTATGTTAACGATGATTCAATCGGTAACGATGCTGAGCTTGTCATTTACGATGATGGCAGTGAAGTCTACCGAGCCAAAGGAATCAAACTAAAAAGTAGTAAAGATCAACCTGATATTATTGGGCTTTAATCCAAACAATAAACAAGGTACCGAAGTCTTATTCTTTTGATAAGCTTTGGTGCCTTTTTTAGAACCTTAATCAATTCTTGAAATTGTCTTTTTCCAAATCTCACATTTTTGTATATTTCCACACAACAAACACTTGAATGTATTGATATGCGCCATTTTGACGTTTATCTATCACAAACGATCGAAAACCATGGAGACGCGGGTTATGGAATGGCTAACCTATTTGCTTGTTATCTGTTACGTCGGCGTGACCTTTTGGTTGTCCTATCTCGGCATGAAGAAAACCAAAAACCTCCGCAGCTTTTCGATTGGCAATAAGGACATGAGCCCTTATTTGATCGGCATGACCATGGCCGCTTCAATTGCTTCGACTGCGACTTTTGTGATTAACCCTGGATTTGTTTACGCCCACGGATTATCTGCTTTTCTTCATTACTCGGTAGCCGCTGTCTTCGGAATGATTACAGCCTTAACTATCGTAAGTAAGGGCTTTCGTCGCACGGGTGAAAAGTACCAAAGCCTAACAATCCCTGATTGGATTTTTAGTCGCTATGGAAGCCGCGGCTTGGCTTATTTTTTTGCCGGTATTAATCTTCTCAGTATCACATTCGTCGTCCTCATTCTAGTGGGCTGTGGCCTTATCGTCAGCAAGATGTTTGGCATACCACAACAGCTCTCCCTCGTCTTCATACTACTGTTCGTATTTTCATACGTGCTCATGGGTGGGTCATACGCTCATGCTTACACCAATACCATGCAAGGTATGATTATGGCAGTGATTGCGATTGTCATCTTTATAAGCGGTTTAAAATATTTTGATGGTGGGTTTATCGCAAGTTTAGAGACCATATCATCGAATTATGCCTCAGTAATTAATCCCGCAAGCGATCTTTATTATAGTTACTTTTCCGTCTTTATCAGCGGCTTTCTTGTCACCATGGCTCTGATGCTTCAACCGCACATCCTCACAAAAGTCCTTTATATTAAAAAAGACCAAGATGTTAATAAATTTCTCGCCACAACTTTCGTCGTCTTCTTGATCTTTTCTCTGATGCTCTTTACCGGCTTTTATGCGCAGCTGTCTGGTCTTGAGGTTGTGAGACAGGACGCTGTTCTTGTAGAGTATCTTAACGTTGAATTTGCAGCGACAGTCATTGGTCAGATCTTTCTCGCTCTAACAACTGTGGCTTTATTAGCAGCAGGCATGTCGACCCTTGACGGCATATTGGTCTCTCTTTCTTCGATGGTCGCCAACGACATTTACATGCCTCTAACCAGATCCAAAGATACCGAGTCGAAAAATGGTTTGATGATATCTCGCATTGTTCTTATTGCTGTCGGGCTTTTTTCATTATTGCTTGCTTGGAATCCCCCAGCACTCGTCGGTCTTTTCGCCCAAAAAGGAGTCTACGGTCTCGCCGCAGCTTCGTTTGCTCCAATTATTTTTGGGGTCCTTTACCACGGCTCGATTCCTGCTTGGATCGTATCGATCAGCGCAGCCATTGGACTAGGTGGACACCTCAGCCTCAACCTTTTTTTTGGCGTTGCCAACCCGGCGGTCTCTTCG
>CAZBDM010000472.1:0-1334 GCA_964490675.1 uncultured Oligoflexales bacterium | reverse complement strand
TGATTGCGAGTACTGTATTCTTCTCTACTGCAATGATTGCAACCGGCCAACTGAAGCCAGGTAGCACTGAAGACACGCCAGGCTCTCGTATTGAAGCTTCCCTAAAGTGATCTCTCACATAACAGGAAAAAAGCTCATCAGAAGATCGGGAGAACTTAAATCGATTGATTGATCTTGACTGAAGCTTGATTTAAAGAATCCACTGCACTGATTGGCTTGATAGATCGTCGATGATTTTATGACAAGCTTTGAAGAACTCAGTTCGATAGCAGAGCTCTCAGAAATAGAAAAGGGATCTTTGCCAGATATCAATAAGCAGTATCCTTGGTGTTGACCACCGGTTAAACCTAGCCCATTAAGGTGGCTGAGACCAGAGTTGACGATTTCAGCGAGTATTTTCCCTTTACCAGCCTCACTTCTCACAAGCTCTTCGATCCTTGGATAAAGAGATTCCAAAGTTTCTTTTGCAGAAGCCTTTGCTTCAACATTTTTACGTTGTTGCGAATCAGCTTCGACGCCATTATCGAATCCTTTTAAACGAGTCGATGTCTTTTCAACCTGCGTTCCACAGCCGATAAACACTAGTAGACTACAAACCGAGAGAAGTTTCCGACAGCGATAAAAAATCATAGGCTTTCGTCCAATTGATATTCTATTTTGTCACCACTGACTGCGCCACACACAACATTTTTCTGACCGATAATTTCATACTGCGCGACCATGTCGCAAACAGCCTTACAGGTATCAGCATTTTCAAGAGAAAATTCCTGCATAAGATATTCTTTGCCACTTGCAAAAACGATTTTTAACTCGCATTTGAAACTCCCACTAAAATCATTAATCTCTTCCACCATCTCGAAAAGCTCATCATAACCTCTCACTTCGATTTCAAGCGGGGCGATCTTCTTAATGGCGCCATGACTATCCTCGCTTTCAATGGAAATAGTTTGAACACCGACTTGATCAAGAACGATCGATGTTTTCATTTCTCCTGCTACGCCTTCCTCTGAGTCGCTTTGGTCGGCTAGGGTGTAAGTAAGCCTCGCTACGCCGTCTTCGTCCTTACTGCTAACTTCAATCTCGTCTCCTAAATAAAAGACTTGATTGTCTTCAGCTTTAAAAGAGAGCTCTGGACCCTTATTAATCATTAGTTCTTTGGCGGTTTTTTCAAAAACATTGTTTTGCGAGTCGGTAATTTTTACTTTTAGATTTAAAGGACCCTCAGAAGGAATACTTAAATCAAACACATAGGGACTCGACTCTGACAAACCAAGGAGAGTCTCACCATTGAAAACTTCTACTTTAATAATAGGATTTTCGCGGCGCTCGATTTC
>CAZBDM010000471.1:2771-4257 GCA_964490675.1 uncultured Oligoflexales bacterium | reverse complement strand
GAATAGTACAGCGCATCAGGTACATTGGGCGGGCGATCACAAAGCCCAATTGCTTTGAAAAGACTTTGCATTAAATACTCTGTGCGACGCACGCGATAGATTTCTAAGTAAAGCCACTGACCCATCATTTGAAAACTGAGAGCTTCGCTATCAGCATTATCCCCGACAAGATCAGCATTATTTTTGAGGTCAGCTGCGACAGATTTTAGCTTGTCTTCGGAAATAATCTGCTGTTTAGCATCGACAAACTTTTTGACTAGCTGATCAGTTGTTTCCGGATTGTCAAAAACATAAGCCAAACCACCTGAAGGCATTAAAAGACTGATCAACAAAAACAAAAAGGTAGACGTACACGATCCCTTTACAGATCGCATAAATACGAAGCTAGACATGTATCCCCCAAAATCCCCAAAAACCCTGTTTAGAAGAGGCTTTTGTCTTTTCAACAATTTGTATTTGCCGAATTCGACATTGTTCTAATGGAATTTTGGCCAACAAGTCAATGAAAAAGCCAGTAATTGAACATCTTTACCAACTATTTAAGTAAGATAGGGAATGTTGCGGAACAGCAGTTTTTATCTGGGTTTATCTATTGACGTACTCAATATCGACAAAGAACTTAAAGGGTTCGTGAATGCAGTCATTCGAAATGTCATTATCACCAATCGTCACAAAACTGAAATCCAACTGACCATCACTCGCAACTTTGCCATACTCAAATTCCGCAGCGGAGACACCAAGTTCAATCACGGTATCTTTTTCCAAAGATAACTCAACACGTCCAAGTCTTTCAGTGGGAGGGATCGAGCATGGCCCCAGACAATATTTGGACTCTACATTGTGAGAATAGAGTTTTTGGTAAAGGTTTTGCCAACTCCACAAGATAAAATCAGCCGCATTTTTTTGGAGGGCGTTCGCATATGTTCCCTTTGAATAATCAGTACTCATAAATAGAACATGATTGTTAAAGAGAAGAAAAATCTCGTCATCATACTTCATAACCTGATCAGGAAAACGAAAAGACATGTTACAGATAACAGCATTTTTTGGGAGATCAAGATTGACATCCTGCCGGTAGTAAGCTTTGATCTTGCCCTGTTCAGGTGAACCATTGCCGTTTTCATTCCATTGGCAAGCTTTCACTGGTTTGGGGAAGCTAATTTCAGCGCCGGCCAATACCTCGCGAGTACTGTTTTCACAGGCTTTCTTTGCTTCGTCAGGATCCAGCGGCGGCAACAGCCCGGACTTATTTCCTGAGCCATCTCCTTGCCCCAAGGTATCGCCAGATTGGCCTCCAAACGGGTTGTTACCATCCCCATCAAATCCACTATTTTGGCTGCCATCTCCGCCTGAGCGAGAAGCATTGTCTTCGCCATTTTGATTGAAGTCTTGGCTTGAAGTCGACTCTCGAACATCTTTTGATGACTTAAATTCGGTTTGTTTACACGAGATAAAGATGGATATAAGAAAAATTGTCGACAGGGGT
>CAZBDM010000471.1:598-2761 GCA_964490675.1 uncultured Oligoflexales bacterium | reverse complement strand
GTCCAAGACGGCGTACTTTTGATAAAGTGAGGTCAAACATCAACTTAGCTAGCTGCCTGAAAAATTTCTTCACTTTCAATTTTGTCAACATTTGTCGCCGTTTTGAGACTAATAATAAAGCGCGTGTTTCTACTCTCATTGTCGAGATAAATATCTCCTTCCCAACCATTTACGATTGTTTTCGCAATTCCAAGGCCGAGTCCAGTACCTTTTCCGAGGCTTTTGGTGGTGAAGAAAGGTTCGAATATTTTTGCTTGCAAGTCTTCAGAGATACCATGCCCACAGTCTGTGATGGAAAACCGTATATCTAGGTCTTTAACATCATAGTCAACTTCGATCCAAGGATCTTTCTTATCTGAAACAGCCTCGATAGCATTGCCAATAAGATTTAAAAGTACCTGCAGAAGTTCAGCCTTGTTTCCTCTAACCATGACCTCAGGCTTATCTTCTAGTTTGTTCTTAAACTCAATATTGTTATCACGAATCTTGCCGAAAAAAAGCTCTACAACATCTTTTGTCAAACTTGAAAGCGAACAGCTCTGATTGTTGTCTTTTTCAGCTCCTTGACGCGATAAAGCCAACATTGTTTGAATAATCTTTTTGACTCTCTCGACAGTAAATGCAATTTTGCTCGTGAAGACCTTCAATGCTTGTGACTCATTTGAATTGATTTCAGGCTTGTTTGCCAACTCACGAATCATATCGTTATAGCCACTTATGATTGCTAATGGGTTATTTATTTCATGAGCGATGCCGGCAGTCGTTTCACCAAGGCTAGCAAGCTTTGCCTGATTTAGGGAGGCAGCCTTGATCTTCCTCAACTGTTCAGATCTCTCCTCACTAAGTAGATCATTTTCACGCCTTATCTTGTTGATCACATCTACCAGAAAATCAAGCTCATCATTGCGCTTTTGGCGATCGAGGACCAAATCTTTTGAAGCACTGTCTTCGTCTTTCTTTAGGTAGTGCTCTTCAAAGTACTCCGAGATCTTGAAGATATGCCGAGTAACAAGTTTCTTGAAAATAAAGAGAACCAAAAGGCTTGTCAAAAGTGTTTTTAATCCCTGCGAAATAAAGAAGTAAACAGCACGGTTGACGATTCTTCTAAACATATTAGATTTCGTTGCCGTGACAACCATCATTCCAACATTTTTTTGATTTTCAAGAGTGAGAGGATACTTTTTAGTTAATAAAGAATCATCTTGGTTGCTTTCAGTGAACTGTTCAAAGACGACTTTATTTTTTTCATCGTAAATTTTTATCCCAACTACATCTTGGATTTGGGTGATCCCGCGTGAAAGAGTTTTTATTTGATCGTCATCGAGGTTCCAGAGAGCTTCAGCAAGTCCACCGCTCGAACCTTTTTCGATTTGATTAAACATGATATCGAGACTATTCATTTCGTCTTTGTAGTCTCTGTAAAAAGAAATGGTCGTAAGTGAAGTTGTTATAATGCCACTTACCAGTAAGATAACCCCAAGAAGAATCTTACCTAAAGAATGTTTATACTTTGTATTTTTTAGATTTTTCATTCCCGTTTTCAATCTCAACAGGTTTTCATCCTACATTTGGTTTAAAACCTGCGATAAAAATCAATGATCGACTCCTTTACTGTCGGACAGTATCTCGGTTTACTTAATGAGAGCAGGAAGCTAGGAGAGTTAAGCCAGAGATTTTACATCAATAAGAATGGAGCGTGAGTTGGACAAGAATGAGTTATTCTACCCACGGATAGGAAAAGAAGAAATTCCATTGCATCATTCTAAATCTCTATATCAATGTCATCTTTCACTTCATCGAGGAACATTGCGATAAGACGGTCCACCACTTCAGAAACCTTGTAACCCTTTGATCTACAATATTTTTGTAAAATAGTGAATTCTGGCTCTGTCAAAGACAAAGTCCTATTGGATTTCCCGCGCTTCCTTGTTGGTTGGCTTTGGGAAATTTCTTCAGCAAGTTTTTTCAATCGATCCTGTGACATAGCATTATTTTAACATACGTATGCACGTACGTACTAAAGTTTTGATTAGCTAAGACGATAGGGGCTATGTAATTGAAGTGAGGGGCTTTTGAAAGAAAATTTATCAATTACTAAAATGTTACTTTCCGGAAAATTTCCTTCTCTTCATTCATTATCACCCAATCTGTTAGGAGGGACAC
>CAZBDM010000471.1:0-588 GCA_964490675.1 uncultured Oligoflexales bacterium | reverse complement strand
ACACTATGCAGATCTTACCAAAGCTCAAAAAAACCAATGAATCCGATTTAAGTCATTTGATTTATGAGAATCAAAAGCTGACAAGCGAGGCTGAAAAGATGGAGGCTATCATTAGGACCTATGAAGAGGTTGTTGACTTGGCGAACGACATCGTTCAAGTCGCAAAGCTGCTTTATTGGGGTACCGGTACCGCTCGCGAGAAGGCGCAAATTCTGCTTGAAAAGTACAACTCGTCCTACGGGATTTGGCAACTATGGGACAAAACAATCGATGATCTGCAAAGTGATTCCGGTCTTAGACGCAACCTTAATCGTAATCAATTTAAATCAAATTAAATCGAACTCGCTTCAAGGAGAACATTAATGGAAATCGTTCAGGTCAAACACAGCTGGAATCTGCGTCATGAATCGTTTCGCTCAAAAGATGAAATGTATTCCGTCATTTCATGGGCATTTGGCGCATCGGAAGAACAAGGTTTTGAAAGAATCAACCTTCTACTCGGTAGAAGAATAGAGGCGAAAATAGCGATTCCCGCTATGCAAATCTTGGTATTCGACAGTTTAGACAATAATGAAAAAGGAACACTGA
>CAZBDM010000470.1:0-4273 GCA_964490675.1 uncultured Oligoflexales bacterium | reverse complement strand
GTTCTTTCATGACTTCAAGAAAGTTCATGGCTAGGTTATCCTTATGAGAGGTCGTTTCACGTATGATGTCATGGCCTTCGCCCCCAGGGCAAGGGAACCTTGTTAAAACATATTCCAACGGAAAGCCGCAATATGAACTCTTTCTCTCAGAGCAACCAAGACCGCAGCTCATACACCGAGTTGGCTTCTCCCGTGCTTATTGTCGGAGGGGCGATGAGCGGTAAATCTAAATTTGCTCGCCACACTCTTGATGCGGTCAAGACAACTATCGTTATCGGCACAGGCAGCGAAAAAGACGCTTCTCTCAAAGATCGCATAGAAGCCCTTAAAGCTGAGCGCCCCCAACAATGGCACACGATTGAAAGCCAGAGCGATATCAATGAACCCCTTCAAAATGAGTCGGCGAAATTCCAACAAATACTCCTTGATTCAGTAAACCAATGGTTAGCGGCGTTGATCGTTTTCGGTGCCGAAAAGTATTCGATTAGCCAGCTGGCCGATATCTGTGATCAAGAGATCAAGGGGCTCCTAGATAGCCTAACCAAGCTTGCTCAATCGAAGCGACTGGTCATCGTGTCAGCAGAGGTCGGCCACAGCCTGGCCCCCTCTTCGGCGATCGAAAGACTGCTTAGGGAGAAGATTTCGCTGCTAAACCTGTCCCTTGCCGAGCTTTCGTCGAGCGTCGTTAAACTCACCTGCGGCATTCCCCAAATCATCAAGGGATAGTATTTAAGTCTTTCTTTACAGCATGTTAATGATTCATCTTGAGGCGATCCGGACAAACGAGTACCCTTCCGGGACGATGAGGTATCTCACTTATTAATCTCGTGAAGGATCAATCTTTGTCTCAAAATCAAGCGGTCAAACCACAGAGCGAAAAAGCCATTGCCAACATGTTCGATAAGATCTCGTCGAAATACGATTTCCTCAACCGCATGTTAAGTGCCGGTCAAGACCAACGCTGGAGACGACACATGCTTGCCATGGTGCCTTATCGTGTGAAAGGTGCTCTTCTCGATGTGGCCACGGGGACGGGAGACGTCGTCATTAACTTCGCCGAGAAAAGAAGCGATTACGAAACGCTTGTCGGTGTCGACATTTCAAACCAGATGCTCGAGCTCGCCAGACAAAAAGAACAGGCGCGTCCGGTCAAACACCCCGTGCGTTTCGCCAACATGAGTGCTGAACGGCTTGACTTTGATCCGTCGACATTTGACTGTTTAACTATTTCTTTCGGCCTCAGAAACGTTGTTGACAAAGACAACGCTCTCAAAGAGTTTCACCGGGTGCTGAAAGAAGACGGGATTCTTCTCATCCTGGAATTTTTCCCCCCTAAGACTGGCATCATCTCGAAGCTCTTTCTGCACTATTTTCATCGAGTATTACCTTTTATTGGTGGTCTTTTTAGCGACCGCAGCGCTTACACATACCTTCCGCAAAGCGTACTTGGCTTCGGAAGCATCGACGATCTTCGCAAACAACTTGCCAGTAATGGGTTTGTTTTTGAACAGCAGATGCCGTTTATCTTCGGAGCGTGTCGTTTGATCCGCGCTCGTAAAATTTCTAGCGAAAAAATTAAATCATCATAAAAATTAAACCGACCCTATGGAAGCCTAGACTGCGAGGGCTTTGCCGAACTTTGTGTGGTTAAGGTAAGAATTTGTAAGTGCAATTAAACCAAAAAGTGTTTTACGAATACTTGCAATTTTCTCTAGAATTAGACAAAGTTTCCATATAGTCAATTTTTACGTGGAGTGAAGTTATGCTACGGCGAAAGTCTGTTGGTTCTTTTTCAGCGATCCTTCTGGGATTAGCTTTTTCTAGTTCTGCATTTGCAGGTGCTCATGGAATGAAGGGTGATGATAGTAAAGGCGCGATGAAGAGTGATACGAAGATTTGGGGCGAACTTCGCGCTGGATTCACTTACGACGATGCGGGTTTCAAAAAGACAGAAGGTGTCGATCCTGCAGGTCAAACGGTCATGAAAGTCTACAGAGGAAAACTTGGCTTTTCTGGCTCCGAAGGGAAAGTAAAGTACAAAATGGTTTACAACGCTGCCAGCAGCTCTGTTGAAAACGCGATGGCCACCATGTGGTTTACTAAAATGATCGGTCTTCGCGTTGGTCAAGACAAGGTTCAGCAAAACGGTTATGACATCTACAAGTGTGGTCTTTACTGTATCGAAAGAGCCTACCACAAAGGTCCTTTCTCAACCTACCAACCTGGTGCTAGCTTGCATCTGAAAGTGGCTG
Organism: uncultured Oligoflexales bacterium; assembly: GCA_964490675.1. Taxonomy (GTDB): domain Bacteria; phylum Bdellovibrionota_B; class Oligoflexia; order Oligoflexales; family JAWKNZ01; genus CAZBDM01. The sequence goes on along the minus strand of CAZBDM010000470.1, from coordinate 2,021 downwards.
GTGAAGTAATGCTTCAAGTCACTAACGATGTTCAGGCACCTAAGGATACTGACGGTGACGGAGAAACTGATGTTCCTGGTAACGGCTCTTGGAACAACGACTCTGAGCAACCAGCATTTATCCTAGCTTACTGGGGCAACTTCGCTAAAGGTAAGTTCAAGCCACTTGTTCAGGTTGGTTCATACGACAACAACCACTCAATGTACTACGATGTTGCACTTGCTTTCGACATTATGAACATCAAGGGTCACGTCGACTACTACTCCGACACAAGAAACGCTAAAGCTCTTGATGGAACTGAGTTCAAAGATCTAGCGACGACTGAGACGTCAATCACTGCTCAAATTGGTTACAAAGTTGGCAAGAAGCTTTACCCTTACTTCTACTACACTGGCTACACCAAGAGCGAAGATGTATTCTCTGGCGAAGCTCGTGATGACGGAACTAAGTCAACTATGGGCGCCGCAGTTCAGTACTCACTTGCTAAGTCTTACACACCTTACTTCGGTGTCTACTCTAAGTCTGCAAACGGTTACAAAGATGCAGATGGCGAAGACGAAACAAGAACACAAATGGTTGTGCACGCAGGTATCATGTCTAAAATGCACTTCTAATCCAGTGATCATTTCCTAAAATGATTGAAGCCAGGTCAGTTGACCTGGCTTTTTTTGACTCGTTTGCGTGGTCGATCCGCCTAAACAGGAATTTCAAGATCTAAATCAAGCTCTGCCATTTGTTCAAAGAGAAAATCAAACGATAAAACCACGGGAAGGAAGACGTAAACAAATAGGTCTTTACTATCCTTTTCGACCACTTTGGGGCCCTCTTTGATGGTTAAAAAGCTTTCCATATCAAAAACAGCCGAGAGCTGGCCTCGGAAGTCTTCGCTGGAACCAGCGAGACTGTAGGCGACGGTCTCGTCGAAGCGGTCACCGCGGAAAAAACACTCCATGGCAAAGCGATCGTCTTTGACGTAGGCCTCGAACTTCCGTTCGGTTTCAGAAATGGCATGGGCAGGACAGAGGTATTTTTCGAGGAAATGAGTGATGCGCTTGCCTTTAGATTGCGGCTTATGACACAATCCAGTCACATCACCGAAATCAGCTGTCTCCCTGTGAGCATCAACCAGCTCTTCACAATATTCTTTGTCGTTCATCATGAGATCTTTCTGTTCAGCGACAAAATCGTAAGAGCACGTTTTCAGTTCGGAGTATGGCAGACGACAAGAAAGCGCTTTGCCCGCATAGCAACGATCAGTTGAAACCACTACGGCATCCTGTTGATAGCTGATCTTTGTCACTTGACCAGCAAGCACTTGCGATTCGTTGATCAACAGTATCTCGCGATTAAAGCTCGCCGAGCTTTGCACAGAAGAAGCCGAAGAATGCTGCTCATGGTTATCGTGCGCACACGCGGATAGTGCGAAGATGGATAGGCAAATAGATTTTAGATGATGTGAGCGCATAACATTACTTTTTTTGAAAGGATGGTAAAGGGGGAGAGGGTTGCGGTTGGCCCTGTTTACAAATTACGCAAAGCTGCTTCTAAATGCAACAATGTGACTTCAACCCCCTGGTATTTTATGGGATTTTTAGTGGTGAAGGAGCACAATCAATCATCCTCTTTTGGCGATTAACCACAATCCAATGGCAGATAAGATCTTTTTAAGGGAGTCGGTACGCAGGATTTAAAGCTTAAACTGCCAAGACATCGCTTCAGCAGTAGCAATACGTTCCTCGAGAGCCTCGTCGAGTTGATCATCGAGATCATTTTCATAAGCGAAGTTATTTGCTTCATCTTCAACATGTACTTCGACATGGCTGATCAGAGCGCGCTGCACAATAGGGATGAGCTTTTCGGCACGTTGGAACTCAGCGCCTCCATACTTGAGGCTATTTTTGAGTGACTCGATAGCACTATCGAGTTTTCCCGAGCGGATCTTTGAAAGACTAAGATTAAAGTAAAGCTTGGCTGTGATGATATCGTTGAGGCGGCTACCATCAATGGCTTGCTCGTAGAGC
>CAZBDM010000469.1:934-4275 GCA_964490675.1 uncultured Oligoflexales bacterium | reverse complement strand
ATATAAAGATCACCAGTATTTAAAAAAACACAATGGCCTTGATCCCCATACCACGAGATCCATCCACCGCATTATGCAAATTGAAATGAAAAATAAAATTGCTTATATCGATAAAGAGTTTGATCGTCAGAAGAAAATCGCTCAATGCATCTTGCTTTAGGGTGTTTGTCTCGAAAGAAAGTCGTCTCGAACAGGTCAAATAGTCGAGCGTGCAAAACATCTAAGCGCAAGGCGTCACGACATCGGCCGACGCAGTCTATATAAGGTCAACGAGGAAGCAGATTCGAAGTGACAACGCCGCAATGAGGTGTTTTTCACGATCGACCAAATAGGATGGCAAAAGCGAAAATGCCCCAGGAGATCCGAGGGGCGACTAACCTCATTTAATACCATTGTGAGAACTTATGGGAAAGGGAGATGAACTCCCTTTTCTATGATTTGATTAAGGTTGCGTCAATGATGACACATCGATGTTAAAGTACTGGTAAGATAAACCATTAGCTTCAAGGATTAGAATCATATTTGGATTCGATGCCATTTGGTCGGGACCATCGAGAGTGATCGTGTTGATCCCGCCATTACCCGTAGCATGTGTACTTGCAGCAGCTGACCCTGCCGTAGCGAAAATCGTCGAAGCATCGCCAATCGTCAGAAGACTGGAGTAAGTATCATCAACCAACTTGTAGGTGATATCAGAGACATCAACCCCTTTGCAGACAGAACCGACCATCGCCTCTGTACAGTCAAGCCGGAAGACAAACTGCCCCGCACCGGTCGCTGTCATACCGACATATTGGATAAGACCAACCGCATAACTAGGTGGATCTTGGCCAGCAATTGAAATGGTATGTGAATTACCAGTATCTGCTTCGAGGACATTGGATGCACCACCGTCTACGATACTACTGAAGATGTAAGAAACAGCATCGGTACTGTTAATAGGATCAGGAAGCTGTTGCACGACCCTTACGTAGACTTCGTTGCCACCACCTTCGAAAACGGCAGTATCGTTAGCGAGCCAAGTAGTAAACTCACTGCCAACTTTCGGGGTGTAAACGACAGAGTCGGCAGTAAAGGTGGTTAGCTTAGCCAGGCAGCCCTGATCAAATTTAAAAACTTTTACGCCGCCGTTAGTCTCCGTTACGGTCGTTGTAAAACCCGAGGCACAACCATCGACTGTGACGCTCCAAGCTTCAACAGTCGCCAGGAGATTAAAGCCTTGACCGTTTTCAGCGACGGTGACCGGAATAGTAACTTCGTCTTCATCGGACTGAACGCCCCCCGCCGTTGTCCCATAAGTCCCAGAAGACTCGTCCTCAATGCTTTCTTGCTTAGGGTCGGAGCCACAAGCCCAAATCGACACACTCAGTAATGCTGTGATGATTTTTAATTTCACTTTGATATCTCCCAATGGACAGGTCACAATTTACGTTCCCATAACCTCGAATCTTGGGAGTCTCTGCAGAAAGAGATAGTGCACTGGCTAATACATATATCACCTAGCGACTTGGCCAAACTTTTCTTTAGAAAAAAAATTTACATCATTATAATTAGCGACTTAAACCTCGTTTTTAGTCAATTCACAAGTCAAGATTCTGCACATAATCACTTATCATTAACTTCGATGATCGTCATGATAGTGAAAGATTTTTTCTTCTTTAAAAAAATCAATCAAATTAGCAATGTCTGCCAAAACAGAGAGATTGTTAAACACTTTTCCTAAAAGACGTGACGATTATGTGATGACACCTCAAGCGACTAAAATTGATTCTTAACCAATGAAAGCAGAGTGATGACATCTTTCGGTTCGGTCAGCAATTCATCTTTCGTCCGGCTCCCCATAAAGGAAAGATATTTTTCTTGTAGATCTATGCTGTACTCTGAGAAGTTTTTATAGGCCATAAACCAATCAAACAGCATGCGGTGATCGTTATACCCCTCATAAAACGTCCTAACATGGTTATGACGATCGTCTTTTGCAATCTTATGATAAAGTTCCATAACATTTTCTTGAGGACCCTCAAAATACTGCAAAAAATGGCCAGCATTGTAGACGAGAAAACCGGTAATACTATTCTTTTTGTTGTTTTTTCTTGCAAATTCCAAAAGCTTCTTAATATCCTCGCCAGACATCAAACTTGTGCTTTCGCTCGAGTAGGCAATTCCAAAAAAATCACTCATATATCGTTTCCCACTTAAAAACCTTGTCTAGATTTTCTCACGATTATCACTCAGAGTCATTAACTCGGATCAATTTCTGAGAAGCTCACGCAAACTAGATCGGAACAAGCTTTCAGACGATGAATGTAAGAATATATGTACGGAAAAACGTTCTTGAAAAGTCACGATGACGACAAGCGTTAGTTGGCTTTTTTGATCAACCAATCTTTTTCATCGTCAAGCAGAACGTCAAATTCACCGTTCATCGCTTTTTCAATGAGAACGGCTAAAGCTTTGGCTTTTTCGTATTTGTTTCTGCTTTGTCTGATGACCCTATCGTTAATCTCTTTGGCCATTTCAAGCTGACCGAAACGGAAATAAGCACGAGCCTTGCAGTATTCGAGCGTTTGTTTACGTCCTGGATCAATTCTAGGCAACATTTTCTCTATAAAACGGTAAAATTTGAGGGCTGTATGATCATCGTTTTGAATCATCGTGTTAGCCATCTTTGACAGAACCTTGACAAAGCTATCAATAAAATAAGTACGGAAAGGCTCATCAAGCTTTTCTGTTCTCTTCACCACCTGAGCCACCTCTCTCTTGGAAAGCTGTGAGAGAACTGGTTCGATAATAGGTAACTTATCAACTGACTGAAGCTTAATAACAAGTTGGGTGATCCTGCCAGCAGTGTCCAAATAGCCGGGAGCGAGTTGATGAAGGTTTAAAAAGGTCGAAACCGCTTTGACAAAGTGTTCTTTTTTGTCCTTACTGAGTTCTTCATGACAACGCCCGATGAGATACAAACGGCGAGGATTGTGGGGAGATTTTTTATGGACTGCACTGAGAGACGCGAGAGCTTTTTCGTGTTGTTTTGTCAGAAAGTAAAGACTTCCTAGAAGATGCGTGAGACGCGCATCCCTTTTCTCATCCATAACGATGAGCCTTATCGCTTCCTCATACTTGCCATGAGCTTTCAGCATATAGGCCTCGTAAAAGACTTTCATTTTTTCACTTAAATGAGGTCTAATCTTACCGACTAGCTTTTGGGCCTCTTCTATATCCCCAGAATTAATTAAATAATGGATACGATATTGATAGATACGAACCTTAACACCTAAGGTCTCTTTAGAAATCAGCTTTTTCATCAATTCCACTGTTAGGTATTGGACATTACAATCCTA
>CAZBDM010000469.1:0-924 GCA_964490675.1 uncultured Oligoflexales bacterium | reverse complement strand
AGGCAATTTCGGTAATAAAATACTCTTGGAGAAATCTCTCGTACTTTTTTTCGATCGAATGATGAAAAATGACAAGAGGAGCGTAACTATAAGGGCCTTGCATATACGATTCGATCAGAAATGTAGGGAAATCTATCGTCTCCCACTGCATCACGACTAGATGGTGTTTTTTCTCGACAATTTTCTTTTTGAACTGACTATAGCTGCTAATGATTTGAAATTCCCAGCCGGGGAACTCTTTCAAGAGGAGATCTTTAAGAAGCTTCTGCTCAAAGGAGACAGGTTGGTCTGGTTTTAAAAAGCTGAGCAGTAAACATCTTTTCATGATGAATATTTTACTTTAATTTTAATGTGCGTTTCTTGAAAGGTTACTATGCCACGGGCAGAGAAGACAAGCGACAAAACATCATTGCGTGCCTAGCTTCTGTTCCAGACAGCGCACCGTGTCACGAGCAATAAGAAGCTCTTCGTTAGTTGGAATGACGATAACTGGTAACTTAGACGACTCAGTCGTGATGTAAGCCTGTTTGCCTCGTCTCGTTTGCAGGTTTGCTTCCTCATCAAGCTCGATACCAAAGCACTGCAAATCTTTAAGAATTCTCTTGCGAATAATAGGAGAGTTTTCGCCAATTCCACCGGTAAAGATCACCGCTTGGGCATCGCCCAGCTCTGCCAAGTAAGCACCAATGTACTTTTTGACGCGTTTACAAAAGATCTCAATGGCAAGCCGCGCCCTTCGGTCGTCGTTTTCTTCCTCTTCCTCGAGCAGCTCTCTCATATCGTGCGTAAGACCTGAAACCCCAAGAAGACCTGACTGCTTGTTAAGAATCTTGTCGAGCTCTGAGATTGAGAATCCTTCTTTGAGTGACAAAAACTCAAGTATCGCCGGATCGATATCACCAGAGCGTGTCCCCATCATAAGGC
>CAZBDM010000468.1:0-4276 GCA_964490675.1 uncultured Oligoflexales bacterium | reverse complement strand
CTTCCTTGTCTTTAAAGACGATCAAGCTCAACCCTAAAACCTCCCGATAAAATCGGCCATCGACACCAGGTCTTGGGATCAAGATTTTCATCGTCGAGATGAAAAGAAGGAGCCAGCCGCTCTCTTTTCCATTGATTGCGACTCCAGAGTCTAAAAAACTTTTTGACCCAGTCCTTAAGAAGATCAGGAGCGTAGGTCTCAGAAAACTCACTTTCAATGATTTTTAGACAGTCTTTTGGAGAAAGCTTATCTCTAATCGCCGCTCTTTCAATACGATCTAGTACCCGATAAGGCATCAAATCATTTTCATCTGTTTGACTTTGATCTGCTGGTCTGAGCTCAGCGGTTGGTTTCATTTGGTTGACAAGACTAAGAGCGGGGAGCTTTCCAAATGGCTTAAAGCCATCTTTTTCCAGCCATTTTAGCCAATCGAAGATAAAGGCTTTGTCAACACCTCCAATTGGACAGAGGCCCCCACAAGTATCACCATCCATCGTCGCATAACCAACGGCGGCCTCACTTCTGTTGCTGGTAGTCAAGAGGATCGCACCCTTAAGATTCGCTACCAACCAAACTCCAGGAGCTCTCGTTCTCGCCTGAATGTTTTGCAAAGCCAGATCATCTTTTTGCCAATCAAGACTGCGACCGATTGCAACTTCAGCTAGTTTTTTATAAGACGCGACCAAATGATCTACGTCAAAATGGTAAAATTCCGCGCCAACCGCTTGAGCTAGTAACTCAGCCGCCTTGAAAGTCTCCTCTGAATTATTTTTAGTGCTCTGATAAACACAAGTGAGGAGATACTTGAGTATTGATGCTCGATCGATCATTTGATCAAAATGACGATGAAAGCTTAGAATCATTCGACAATTCTCAAGACCGAGATCTTTGACGGCTAAAGAAACCATAATAGCCACCAGACTGGTCACAGTGCTTGAGTCGGCGCCACCACTGAGAGAAACTACAAAACCTTGGCTTTTGCTTTTGCGTAAATAATCCCAAAGGCCTAAGGCAACACTGCGAGCGAACTCTTCATTTTTTGAAATAAGCCCGAGTGATGGATCGATGACTTTGTTACTTTCCAGTTTAACAGGAGAAAACGCGACGCCTTTAGCCTTAATGAAGTTAATTTTTACTTCACTTTGCTCTTCCGGTGAGCGAAGATTTTGACCTTGACTGTGGAAGGTTCTTACAACCGCCGCAGTCACTTGAACGTCTTTAAAACTAAAGCGTGGTCCTGAGGCAATGACTTTGCCATCTTCGGCGATCATTGCATCTCCATCGTAAATGATACGACCGGCTTCACATCCGAGAAGATTTGCATAGGCGTAGATGACACCAAAAGATCGTGATCCCTCCGAAATAATCTGACGTCTAATCTCATGTTTTTCAAAAGCGAAATGGCTAGCACTAGGATTTAATATAATATTAACATCTTGAGCGTAGTCTCGCGCTCGTCGGTGACCGACCCAAGCATCTTCGCAGATTTCAAAGCCAATTTTAATACCTCCAACATCATAACAAAGCTCACCAACAGGAAACATCCTGCCTTCGATTTCGATTTCAGAGACTTCCTGACTTGTCCAAGCTTGAAACCAACGAGGCTCGTAATGGATTCCGCTACCGGCCAGATGCCTTTTACAGGTGAACCCCAGGATCTCACCATCTGAAAGGAGGCATGCGGCGTTGTAAATCGACTTCTGATGTCTGATCGGAAGACCAACGCTAACAATCATTCCTTGTGTGTGTCCAGCGATCTCCTGCAGCTCTCTCATCGCTTGAGAAACAACATACTCACTCATAAAAGCATCTTCGCAGCCATAACCGGTGATACAGAGTTCCGGCAAACATAAGATACCAGCTCCTAGGGTGCGCGCTTGAGCTATTGCATCGAGAATATTATGCCGGTTTTTGTGCCAATCCATCGGTGTTTGATTAAGACAAGCAGCGGCAATCTTTAAGTACTTCATCATATATCCTTGCGAATGAAGTCAGAAATAAGAGAGGACACCGAATGAACGTGAAAGTGGGGCCACCCAATCGATTCCTTTAGTTCAACAGCTCTAGGGTGGCTATTAGTGCAGTGAATTTCTTTAAAAAGCTTTGATTGAACAAGTTTTTCAAGACTATCTTGCGGCAGAACACCATGAGTGGTTATTGCCAAGACTTCTTTTGCTCCCGCTTGATGGTAGGCCTTGGCAGCTTGCATGAGAGATCCTCCTGTACGGATCATGTCATCAAATAAAATCACTGTCTTTTCTTTGACATCAGCATTCACACCGGTAATCTCTGTCTTCTCCCCAGAGGTTCTCTTCTTATAGACAAACGCCGCATGAAGATTCGCCTCATTAGCTAAGGTTTGCACCCACTTCGCACGCCCCGCATCGGTACATGCTAGCACCGTATCTTGGCCCTTGTTTTTTTCAATGATCGACAAAGAGATTTGCTTAGCACTGAGATGAAATGGTCTGACCATTCCCTCAAAATAGTGGGTCGTTCCTTGCGTATGAAGATCGAGAAGCACCACTTGATTTCCCATGTGGGCATGCGGAATAGCTGACAACAAAACAGCGCGAGACTTCGCCGTAACTACTTCCCTTGGTTTGACTTCACGTTCCTGGGTTGAGTAGCCGAAATAAGGAATCACGATAACTAGAGAAGAAGCCCCTAATTGACTGAGTCCACAAGCAAGGTCGAACAATTCAAGGGTTGCTTCGTCGCTCGTTGTACCACCAATAACAACGACATCTTTGCCACCAACAGGCTCAATTATTCTCAAATAGCGTTCTTTATCCGGAAAAAACTTACGGTCGATATGGCCAGCTTTAAATCCAGACGTTTGGCAGATTTCTTCTTGCAGATAACTGTAAGGGTGAGTAGAGAAGACAATATAACTCATGAGAATCCCATCGGTTAGGTTAGACCCGGAAAACTATACCAATTTCTCTCAGCGAACCCAATCATAACTATTAAAAAACGAGATGCTATCACCGGCTTTGAGTCCTGAATGGCAGTTTCTAGCGCAGTCTTACCAGACATTTCGGAAACCTGACGAGTTGGCTTCCTGTTCGCGATGAAGGAGGAGGTTTTTCGTAAATATCCTCATAAATTGAGGTGTCATTGCTTAATCGATATCGCGGCTCATCCCTAACCCGATAGAAAGCATCGGGGCTTCGTGGACAAAGCTTTGTGCGATAAGCGCCTCAGCGCGCCAAGGCTGAAAGTTATATTGCATCGACGCAGCAATTCTCAACATAGGACCGATTCCGTTGTAAACCTTTGAATCGAATCCTGCGTTTTCGACATTTTGTGCAGACCCACCGATCTGTGCATCTAGATACATCAATCCTGCAGTTGCCTCCCCTCGAAAGGAAATATCGCGCGTTTCTCTCAGCATGGTAGCAATTCCACCAAGAGCGCCGAGACCCCACATTGACATATCTTGTTTTTCGATTCCTTTGACTGTATCCTCACGACCAATTCTACCTTGGCTATTGAGCAATAGACCTCGTGCAACATATTGAAAGTACTTCTTACTACTGCGCCACTGGCCATAACCTGATGCCACTTGGCCGCTATTATATTCACCGATCGACAGACTTGCTAAACCGATGTGTCCTCCGAAGTTTGTCTTTTTTGGTGGAACATAGACGTCGTAACGTTTTTCGACCGTATCAACTTTTCTGATACCTGCGTCCAATAGAGCCACTCTCATACCTCTTTGGATACGTCCGTAGCTTTTCAAGATCTTAATCCGTCTTCTCTGGCCTGTCATTTTATTGACCACACCAACAGCGACGACTTCGTCGTAGCCATTAAAAAGACCGACCCGATCTCCAACCGTCAGCAGTTTATCTTCAACCAGACAAAACGATTGCTTCCGATCACACTCAAGTTCAAAACGCGCCCAAGCCGGGCTTGATAGAAGACCTAAAAAAAAGATTAAACTAACGATCCAGCGTTGCATGATAATGCACCTCCACCGATCGTAATGCAAAATAGCGACCGAAATTAACCTACTTAAATATTTCGTGAATTTTTGTAAGAATCCGTGAATCTATTGAGCGTCTGTCTAGTGATTTTACATCGTTATCAAGCAAAACTGTTGAGAGCCAAAACGACAAACACATTCATAAGGTCAGCAGCTATCCCCGCCACATTTGTTGCGATCGCTAAATTCACCATAATTTTCAGAAAGTGCAGACCTTTTACTGAAATCCAAGCACAAACCCAAAGCTTGCCAAGTGACCTTGCTCAAGCCCCGCTGAAACATCTA
>CAZBDM010000467.1:1663-4279 GCA_964490675.1 uncultured Oligoflexales bacterium | reverse complement strand
TCTGCCTTTTGGCATAGCTATTTGTGTGAAGCTGCCCGCATATTTCATTCTATCTTAAAGGTTGGAGCTAAGCGAGAGGCTAAAAAAAATCTCCCTGCCTGACAGCAATGCTGTTTAAAAGTCGGGCAGGGAGTTTTTGTTTTTTTGACCCACTCGATCCGCAATCCTTCCGGCTCGTTACCTCAGGATGAAGTGCTTCCCGTTCCAAAGTCTCGATCGGCAGCTTCTTTTTTGGCTGCTTCAAGAGCGGCCTGCTCTTTTTCTGATCGGAAAACCAGGATTGGATCAGCATTAACAACAACAACTTCTTCCGTAATCACAACCTCTTTAAGATCATCTTGACTCGGCATTTCATACATGACGTCAAGCATTGACTCTTCAAGAATGGCTCTCAGGCCACGAGCACCGGTCTTTCTTTTAAGAGCTTCTTTGACAACCGCGCGAAGAGCGCCATCGGTAAACTTGAGTTCGACGTTTTCAAATTCAAATAGTTTCTTAAACTGTTTAACGATAGCGTTTTTAGGCATCGTAAGAATCTGGATGAGAGCGTCTTCATCAAGTTGAGACAAAGTACAAACGACCGGAACACGACCGATGAATTCTGGAATCAGACCGAACTTCATCAAGTCTTCGGTTCTCGTCTTGGAAAGAAGGTTGGTCACATCACGCTTGCTTTTGGATTTAACTTCAGCACCAAAACCCATGCTAGAAGTGTCGATGCGCTGAGCAATGATGTCCTCAAGGCCAGCGAAAGCTCCCCCGCAGATGAACAGAATGTTGGTCGTATCAACTTGTAAGAACTCTTGCTGCGGATGTTTACGACCGCCGCGTGGAGGAACGTTGGCAATTGTACCTTCAATGATTTTGAGAAGAGCTTGCTGAACCCCTTCACCAGAAACGTCACGAGTGATCGATGGGTTTTCGCCTTTACGGGCAATTTTATCGATCTCATCGATGTATCCGATGCCTCTTTGAGCGAGCTCAACATCGTAGTCAGCATTCTGAAGAAGGTTGAGAATAATGTTTTCAACGTCTTCACCGACATAACCAGCTTCAGTCAAATTAGTCGCATCAGAAATGGTAAACGGCACGTTTAAGATACGCGCTAAAGTCTGTGCGAGAAGTGTTTTACCACTACCAGTAGGCCCGATGAGTAGGATGTTGGACTTTTGAAGTTCTACTTCATCAGACTTAGACTTACCGTCAATACGCTTGTAATGGTTGTGAACCGCTACCGATAGTGTTTTCTTTGCTGGCTCTTGACCGATAATGTAATCGTCAAGAATCTTTTTAATGTCTTTTGGATTGGGAACCTTACCACCAGTATCAAGAAGTTCTTCCTTTTCCACTTCCTCTGCAATGATATCGTTACACAACTGAATGCATTCATCGCAGATGTAGACATTCGGTCCAGCGATCAGCTTTTTAACTTCGCGCTGGCTCTTGCCGCAGAAGCTGCAGTGTAATCCGCTGTCTTTGCCGGCCATATATTCACTCCCTCTTTAAAATAGAATAATCAGTCTTCGTTTTGTTCATGCTGAACTTTAACAATCTCATCAACGAGTCCGTAATCAAGAGCCTCTTCTGCACTCATAAAGTAGTCACGGTCGATATCTTTGTTAATCTGATCAGCGTCCTTACCGGTATGATGAGAAAGAAGATTGGTCATCTTCTTTTTCAATTTAATAATCTCGTTCGCTTGAATATCGATATCGGTTGCTTGACCTGTAGCGCCACCTAAAGGCTGGTGAATCATGACTCGTGAATTGGGAAGAGCGTAGCGTTTTCCTTTCGCGCCAGCCGCTAGTAACCAAGCGCCCATGCTTGCGCACTGTCCGATACAGTATGTGCGAATATCTGGTTTGATCAGCTGCATACAGTCATAAATCGCAAGACCTGCGGTTACCGAACCACCAGGAGAGTTGATATAAAAGTGGATATCCTTGTCGGGATCATCACTTTCTAAAAACAAAAATTGCGCTACGATTGCGTTTGCAATTTCATCCATTACAGGTGTTCCAAGGAGTACGATGCGGTCTTTAAGGAGACGAGAATAGATATCCCAAGTTCTTTCACCGCGAGCCGTTTGTTCAACTACATAAACCATAATAAGATCCTCACTCTTGAATCAGCCAAAACCGTAGCATTACCGGGATAGATAACCCTAAGGAATGTTACCTTAAGAGCAGGCATAACCCAAGAAATATTATATGTACTTAGGATGATCGACCCTTTATGACAGGGTCTTTAGGAGTCGTTATGCCAAAATTTTTACCTACCGGCTTACCCTTCGAATTATTATAGCAAAGTTTGGCTAATTTTCTTCAGAGGCTTACCGGAATATCTGTTATTTTGGCACTGTTGATGAGAAATTCCATTGCCCGATCTAACAGCATGTTCTCTTTCAGGCGATCTCGCTGGGCGTTGATCTGCGATTCAATGTGTTTATCGAGGTCTGGCGTGTCGGGACTCATGCGCTCTTTGAGGTAATTGCGCATATCTTCATCATCGATTTCGAAGTTTTCTTGCTTGGCAATTTCCCAAAGTATAAGGGAGTGTTTGACTTGTTCTTTAGCTTGAGGAAGTAAATTCTTACGAAGCTGCTCATCCTGTAAG
>CAZBDM010000467.1:0-1653 GCA_964490675.1 uncultured Oligoflexales bacterium | reverse complement strand
CGTTGTTTCTCGTCAGGGATACCGAAGTTTTTAATCATATTGTCTATAACGTGATCAACCATTGAGGGAGGCACTTCAAATGGGTTCTTGTCGATGACTTTTGCAAGAAGCTGCGTCTCAACATCGCGCCGGCGCATATCGCTCGCATTTGATTCGAGGCTTTCGCGGATGCGAGTCTTCAATTCCTCTAGAGAGTCAAGATCGAGATCTTTGGCAAACTCATCATCTATAGTCGGTGTTTCTACTTCCATAAAATCTTTGAGAGTCACGTGAAAATCGACAGTTTTTCCAGCAATTGAAGGATCTTCGTAGTCATCAGCCAAGGTTACACTGACGTCTTTTTCTTCCCCTTTGGTCATACCGACGAGCGCTTCTTCAAGAGCTTCGTGCATTTCTTTTTCACCAATCACCACTTGCGCGTTGTCGACTTTCATATGTTCGACTTCTTTACCTTCGATAGCGGCAGTGTGGGCGATAACCGCCATGTGACCTTTTGCGGCCTTGGCGCTGCTATCGTCGATCGGCTTGGTTTTAGACTGACGTTTTGCAAGGTTTTTAAGTTCGCGTTCAACAGATTCGTCGTCGACCTGATAAGCTTTGGCAGAGATCTCGATTTCTTTATAGTCCTTGATTTCAATGGCCGGCATGATATCCACTAGCGCACTGAACTCAAACTCTTTACCGGCCGCTGGAAGAGGGAGGGCTTCCAACACAGGAGTCCCGATAGGTCGAAGTTTGTGCTCTTCAATAGCTGCGAAAAGGTTTTGGTTGACCAGGTTTTCACCGACTTCACCGGCTGCGTGTGCGCCGTAAGAGCGGCGGATAATCGAAAGCGGAGCTTTACCGGGACGGAAACCTTTGATTTGGGCTTTGCGCTGTATTTTCTTAAGAACCGATTCGAAGGCTTTATCGACTGATTCAGCGGGAACGGTGATTTTGAGTCTGCGTTGGACAGAGTTAATGTTCTCTATGGTTGATTTCATCGGTATTTGATTCTCCAAAGATTTGATCCTTTAGGCGGAAAACGGGTCAAAACGGTCGGCGAAGTTTACACCGTTCAGTTAGGTTTGTCTAATTTTCAAAGATATTCTGAGGCATTTGCCAATTGTGGTTTCAGCTGGAGCAACCAGACTTATGTAAATCATTGATAACATTGTGGTATTTGAAAAATGACTGGATTGCCTTCTTGGCAGCTCGGATGCCAATGCTGTTGGATGAGGTCTTGACGATGGCGATGCCTTCACCGGCATTTTTGAAAGCTGGTAGGGCGGTTTTCCAATCGTTCATGGTCGTGCAGCCGTGTTTTTGACCTTCACTAACGAGTTCTTCGAAAGGAGTTGTCATCGTTTCGTAGGCCGACTCTTCGGCAAGCTTGACGAGAAGGTTGGTCATATCCATTGCAGCTGCAGGAAGAACGGCCATCGATTCATTATTCTTTAAATGCTCGCCCAGGAAGCTAGCGAATCTTTCGATTTGAGCTCTGTTCTGCATGACTAGGACATCGTGTTTGTATCTGTTTTTTTGGACACTGACGATTTGATGCTCTGAGAGAGTTTTAACGATGTTATCAAAATTAGCAGAATCGTCAGGCATCATTTTTTCAATGTGATCTTTGGCAGTTGCTAACTCTAAATGCCAGACTTTACCTTCCTT
>CAZBDM010000466.1:0-4303 GCA_964490675.1 uncultured Oligoflexales bacterium | reverse complement strand
CGGCAATGGCAAGAGCAGACTCATCAGAGTCCTTAGGTAACCACACGGAAATTTTTTTGGTCTCAGGGGTTAAAAATTTAGACTTGATCTTTTCGATCATCCATCTCTTTTCAAGAAGGCTGCGCGCCGCGTTAGAAAAGCTCAGCAGCACCCACGGACGACCGCCGTTTTTATCACCAAATCCCCTATGAACAGTCAATTCCCTAAACGTCTCTGTCAGGCTGGGGTAGCTTTCTCTGATCAAACCCTCATAGAGAGTTGTGTTTTTGGAGAATGGGTCTGTGAGGATCAAAAGGAGTTCGTTAGCATCAGTTTGATTGTCGAGGGGATTGTCTTTAGCGATTTGCCACTCTATCGTCATCGTCGTCTCCTATTATTCAGGAGGACGATCTTAACACATCGGAAAATTCATGCAAAACAATCAAAAGCATTGAAAATATTGGTGAAATATCAGGAGGCAATCCTTAAACTGTCTTTAAGTCCCTTAATGAGCGCTTTGCGTTGGTGGTTGTGAAGATTAGTGAAGCTGATGCCGTGCACATATTTGTCACCAACTGGCCTGCCCCATCGTACTTCACAAGGAACGTGATCAAATCCGGAATTATGAAAGAACTCTTTCAGTGTTCCATCTTTGTCGTTAATTTCGAGGTTAAAATTGACCCCTTGTGAAAGGTAAGTGTCGAGTGAAATAAGCATACCCGTAGAAGAGAAATCGATGATTTCGACTAGGCCAAAATCAGACTTGCACTCAAGGAGAGTAGGATCATTGACCGGCCACCTTACAGAACGGCGCTCAAAATTCTGAATGCTACGCGTGATCTTTTGAGCCTGCTGCAAACTCTCGGTATCGTCGGCAAAAGGGTTGAGTTCATAAGCTTCCATGGTGTTGTCGTGATGCTTAACTTTAAATTGCCTCTTCTCAATGTGATCTACATACTTATGTTGCTGAGATGTAGAGGCAAATGTTGAAGAAGACATTGCCACCATGAAAGGTTCGCACGCGGTTTCTAGGCGTTTTGCGAAGTTAACTCCATCGCCAATGAGAGTAAAGTCAACGCGATCTTGATTGCCAATATCGCCAATATAGACGCTAGCCGTGTTAATACCAATTCTGACGGGGAATGATAAATCGTTTTGAGCGAACTTTTGGAGCGATTTCATTAGGTTTTGCTTCTGAATTTCAATTGCACATTCGATCGCACTATCGGCGTGATTCGATCTGTCGACTTCTCCAGCATAGGAGTAGCCAAAAAAGCAAAGCATTCCGTCTCCTAAAGTCCGGTCAACGATTCCGCCATAATCGTGCACTGCTTTGGTGAAGTCAGTCATTAAATCACGTAAGGCCATAAACACTTCTTTTGGCGGCTTTTGCTCGGCGACAACCGAAAACCCGACGATATCGATAAACATCAATGTCACAAGGTTCTCCGAAGCATCACGTCGAATCGCAAGGGGGTGATTCATGATCTTCTGTAGTTTGTCAGGTGGTACAAGGCCAGAAAGTGCATGTCGTAATTGTTTAGCATTTTGTTCGCGGGCGTGAGCTCGGTTACCAAAAACAATAATCCCACTCATAAATTGAGAAAAGGCAACAAATAGCCACGGTACTTCAAGGGAATAATAGGAAAAAGACAATAAACCAAGCAGTATTGTTGCTGTCATGAAAGTAAGACTTAAAAGACCAAACATGACACTGCCAAAAAAAATACCTAAAAGACCACCCACAACGCTGCCCAATAGAATTAAAAAACCACTTAAATAAGGGTTAATCGGCGTCAACCACTCTTTTGTAAGAACACTATTGATGAGCGATGCTGGTACAAAACCGCCGGGGATGGTGCCGATGACTGTTTCTTGAAGATCAACATTACCGGTAAAGTAAAGAGGAATCACCATAATGATATCACCATCATTGATCAAAGGTGTGTTGTTATAAACAAGGTTTTTGCCCTTTCGCGACCGGTGAATCAGAGATTTAAGACTGATAGATGATTGATAGAGTTCTTCTAAGGACGGAAAATTGACAGGCACAGCTCCAAAGCGATTAAGCGGTATTTCTTTACCATCAACAAAAAGACCGCTTTTTGTGATTTCGAATGAATCCGAAGCGAACAGAGCCATGTGCGGGACGACCTTGTCTTGAGCTAATCTACGCACTGGAAAAACTTTTTTGTCTTTCAAATCGATATGACCAATTTTTGAGAAGATATCTCTAACGACTCGATCTGGTCCATATAACTTGCCGCGCGTGTTGTGCAGCCAATCATAACCGTTGCCATCATCTTCAAGTTGGTAAAGGTGATGATCTGGGAGTTGCTCACGGTGCAGGATCTTTCTCGATGTACTGTAAGATCCCACGATGACTGGTGCACTCTTTTCCAACATTTCCCTGAAAAATGCTAGATCGGCTTTATGGTCTTCTGAAATCAGTCCGAAAACTTTATCGATAAAAATTTTACTGGCACCGCTTTTTGAAAGGTTTTCGATCAAAAGCCCATAGTCTCTCAGACTAATGTCGGTCATTTTAAAAAAAGACACGGACTGATCATCGAGAACAAGGATCTTTAATCGATCCGACAGTGGTGGGCTTTGTTTAATGTAGTCACGAAAAGCAAAGTTGATCGGGCTCTGCATGCGCGCTTCAAGTAGATAGCCGGGGCGATAGTTGAAAATCGTTATGATGTTGATTGCGATAAAGAGAACAATAAAAATATTCGACCCACGCTGATAAGCAATCGGAGCTTTCTTCATGGAAGTGAGGCCCTTCGAAGGATCGATGTGGGAATGATTGGTTTTCGTATCTTCAGTTTCCATAAGTACCAAGACAATCCTTTGTCCGTTTGTCGTTTGTTATCGGTAAGTCGTCTGATTTTCTGTGATTTCAAACTGTTGCGGAAATGAAATATTTTAACGCACTAACGTTAACCGATTGTAATGACATCAATAAATGGTTTTTTTTAAACATCAGGCTGCTTTTTTTCATGACAATTTTGCAAAGCTGATTCATATTCGAGATCTAACATTTGAAGTCTTCGCTTAATTCTGGAGTTAATTTCATCTTGTTTGAAGAATTGCTTGCTAGTCTGGTAAGCGCAATGAGCTGGCCCTTTCTTATCTCTCTGTTTGTCTTCCTTGTTGCCGTTCTCGGTAAATCAGCTAGTGTTATGGTTGACGATGCGGTTGCACTTTCAAAGCATTGGGGAGTTTCTTCTGTTATCGTTGGCGCGACGATTGTAAGCTTGGGAATGGCTTTTCCGGAAGTAGTGGTTTCTGTATTGGCTGCGATGCAGGGTCGTCCGGGCCTGGCCATGGGCAACGCTGTTGGCACAGTTATTACAGATACTGGTTTGATTGTTGGCTTTGTTGCGCTTTTAGGGCCGGTCACACTTAATAGAAAAGTTGTTAATCGACAAGCGTGGATGCAATTTGCCTCTGGTCTTCTCCTTGTGCTTGCGTGCTTTCCGTTTGCCTACCCAGAAAATAGTTTTACAATCGGTAGCTATTTGCCTCAAGAGATGGGCTTTGTCTTCCTCGTATTGCTGGTTCTTTATCTGTGGCTTAATAAAAAGTGGGCAGCAGAAGATAAAAATGAAGATCACGATCGATGCGAAGATCGTGTAAATGTGGCTTTTACGCTGTTTAAAATGTCTGTCGCACTGATTTTGCTCGGTGCTTCCTGTGAGGGGCTCATCGCTTCAGCCAGGGAAGTGGCTTCGCGTCTCAGAGTTGCTGAAAGTGTGATTGCAGCTTCATTAGTTGCATTTGGTACTTCTCTTCCTGAGCTTGCAACGGCTGTCACAGCTGTTAAAAAGGGATATGGTGAAATTGCCGTAGGAAACGTTATCGGCGCTGGCATCTTAAATGTATTGCTGGTTGCTGGAGCTGCGGCGGCAGTTACACCCGGAGGGCTCATCGTTGGTCCAGAGTTTTTTAGAGTTTATCTTCCCAATATGCTGGCGATCTTGCTCGTCTTTCAAATAGGCATTTATGCTGCTAAGGAAACCTTTGGAAAGTTTTTTGGAGTGATTCTTTTACTATTGTATATGGTCACAATTTTTACTGGTTACCTCCATTAATTCAGGTAAGTATGAGCTAGGCAAAATCGAGAAATTATCGACTCTCTCCAAGTTTGTTAGACTTAAATCAAGAACAAGGGAGTCAACTCATTTTGCCAAGAAAAAGTCGCAAAAAAACTGTAAGGTTTTTGCGCTACGTCAAATTGTTGACGGTGGCGCTGTTGTGCTTGCAAACGTTCCAACCATGCTTGGCAAAAGCGAAGAAGAAAACAAGAGTATATCCTCAG
>CAZBDM010000465.1:0-4308 GCA_964490675.1 uncultured Oligoflexales bacterium | reverse complement strand
AGCGACAAACGCATTAATGACCTTAGCGGTATTTCTTTTTCTAATATTGAAGTTCAATTGCAAGCCAGCAAGAAAAAGCCTCAGTTCAAACAAAATGGCCCCTGTGTCATCACTCATTGGGGGCTTAGCGGGCCAGCCGTTCTCAGATTATCTGCATTTGCTGCTCGTGAACTCCATGATTTAAACTACCAAGCAAAGATAAAAGTGAATTGGAACCCTTCCTTTTCTAGACAAGACTATCTCGGCAAATTTGCTGATAACCGCAAATCTCATCCCCGTAAATTTGTCCATGGTATGAACGTCGCTGTTCCAAAGAGATTTTGGAGCAATTTACTTTGCCAACTCGAAATACCAGAAGATCTCACCTGGGCAAATCTTAAAACAAGCCAAATCGAAAAGATTGTCAGTGAGTTGACCGAGGCAATTTTTCTTATCAGCGGAAAAGGCGAATTCAAAGAGGAGTTTGTTACCTGCGGCGGCGTTTCTCGCAAGGAGATCGACTTTAAAACCATGCAGAGTAAGCTTCACCCAAATCTTTACTTTGCTGGAGAGGTCATCGATATCGATGGTGTAACGGGAGGATTTAACTTTCAAAATGCTTGGACAACATCTTTTGTGGCAGCCGAGACGATCGCAGAACAATATTAGAAGCCTACGCGCCTTTTTCTGCCTCATCCATACCGATACTGTCACCTTCCTGACCAGCGATGCGCATCAGCATAAGAAGCGACATATCATCTTCGAGGCTTTGATCTTTTCTAAAGAGGGAACGATTACTTTTGATTTGACCCAGTAACTGCCTAGAAAGGGATTTATCGGTGTCTTTTTGTGCTCGTTTAATCTGTTTCAGCCAACGTGCCAAGGCTCCACCTGGAGGAACAATACCGTCAGAAAAGAGATGAACCACTTCTCCTCTATTGATCAATGTTGTCTTAGCAATCCAGCCGACACTACTTTCTTTGAAGCCGGGTCTTGTGCCTGCCGTAGCGAGATAATCCATCTTTTCCTTGCGACTAATCAGCACACCCGGATGACCTGCCATGCTGTAGGTAAGCTTACCTTCTTCATTATCAAACAGCATAAATCCCGCTGTACACCCACGATTTCTCCTTAAGGCGATGAGCCCATCGTGCACTTTTGCTGGTGCTTCGACCAGCAACGCTTCTTTTTCCTCATCGCTTTTTGGTGCGTTACGCTTCTCTATCTCACTGCACCATAATCCCCAGTGCGATGAAATCGTACTTGTCATAAGAGCAGCACCAATTCCGTGACCAGTCACATCGACCAGACAAACGAGCAAATATTCACCACCATCAGCAAATTTAATTTTACGAATATCAAACCAGTCACCAGCAAGCTGTACAGCAGGAAAGTAAAAGGCACGCCACGCCCAGTAGTCGTTACTACCACGCCTGACCGGCAAGAGATGTTCTTGAATCTCTTTACCAACCTGAAGATCCTTATCGATAAGGGCTTTTGCGACCATAACCTCACTAAAGACACGCATCTTTTTGGTTGTTGATCCGATTTCCATAAAAGCGGCAATAATCAGTCCGGGTAAAAGAGCCTGATGAGCCCAATTAAGAAACTCGCCCGAATAACTTTTCTCTAAAATGAGGAGATCAGCTCCATTGACCCATGCTGTTACAGCAAGTACGAAAGCGATGACGACAAAACGGATTGAAAAAACGGCAGTACTTAAGGCTGTGTTCTTATGCATCTCCCTTTCAATCTCGTTCTCTGCGTCTGTTTCTTTCTTCTTAAAGAACTTTATAAACCCCCAAACAGCTAAAGGAATTGCCATCCCACTACCGAACATGTCGCTAATCAAATGTGATTTTAAGATGAAATCTTTGTCCAATTGATAAAAAGCCAAAAAACAGCCGAAGCTTATAACTGGCAGTATCCACTTGACAAAGCGCTTTGTTTTGATGTGAAAAAGTGCCATCGTAAAGAAGAGAATCAAAACGACTATTTGAGAATCAACAATAACAGGCATAAACTCCGCAACCTTCGAGCTCATGATTGGATTATAAGAAAAAGGATCAAAAGCACTGAAGAATCTCACCGAGCGAAAAAACGCTAAAATCGCCAGAATCGTAAAAACAAGGCTGTGATCAAGAATCAACGCCATACCTATGAGAAGCAAAGGAATACCGATTTCAAGCTGCTTACTGAGATAGAAAGAGGCGATATTCATCGTCGTAAGACGACCATACTTGCCAGTATTGTGAATTGTCGTCATCGCAATCGGGTAGCTGATCGGACCAAAATAGTGATAATTGCTGAATTCAAATTGCAGGACCATCTTTTCGCGTGACAAAAGTACACCACTGGTCATAAAAAAAACGGCATCGTTGAGAAAACCGACATCGGTCTCGGTTTTGTAACTGACGAACTCTCGGACGAAGTTACTGTGAGTTTGCGGGATAATGACGTTTATATTTTTCTTGGCAGCTATCCACTTGCGCTCTTCTTCGCTGAATGTATAAGAAATTTCTGCTCGATTTGGTTTGACAGGTAATTTTTCAATGGCCGTTACAATTTCGCTGCGACCGGGAAGAACAATATCAATCGGCTTGTCATTCAAAGGCTCGCAGATGGCTTTAAAGCGCTGGCTATCACAGTTCAGAAAAGTCACTTGCCAGTTAGCAAGCTCTTTGACTTTACCGGCACTTCGCATCTCATCCAAGACCAAGCCGGGATCGGTGGCTTTCTTTTGATTCTCAAGAAGCAAAAAAAACATACCCGACACCAAGATTAATGCCATGCCAAGGTAAGCACGGTTTGGTATCGCGAGAAATCTCTTTTGCATGTTGAGAAACAACGACTTCAAATGCCACCAAAACAAAATATCTGTAGCTAGCTCTGTTAACATTATAACCCAGCTCTCCTATCTATTACTTTTCGACAATAGGACGCTTTTTCCTGCACAGTTCAAGCGCTTGAAATAATGGTGTTTTAAATGATTTATTATATGAATTTAGTGTTCGGTTAAGGATTGATAAACTTTTATTTGCTATTCCACTTGGTTTTGACTTAAAACACTCCCATTAAAACAAAAAATTCAAAGGTCAATACCTGTTAGGGAGGAGTCAACATTGAGACGGATCGCTTTTTATTGTGTGGCATTTTCGAGTTTTGCCATCTCACATCTTAGTCTTGCAGAAACAGCCGATAAACAAGTTGAACAGTTGTTTCACGAAGCTTATCAAGTCAGCCAATTGAATAAGACCAGTCAACTTAATGGTCAAGGCGGCCAAAGAGGTTGGTGTCAAATTTACCGAGACAAGCTCGACATCAACTTTCTAGCCGGTCGTATCGGAGGCGATTATTACAAAGCCGACGATGCCACCACCGAGGAAAAACAAACGTTCAGAGCTCTTGTCCTCACCTCTCTGGCCCAAGCTAGCGCTAATCACGTTGAGAGCTCTCACCTCAGCGGAAGATCTCTTTCCACCAAACCTGGAACGAAGATCCCCGGTACATTTGTTAGCGTTGATCTTGCCGGCGTCGATGGTAAGTTAAAACTATTTTTAAGAAAGAACGGTGGTAAACTACTTCTTGTCAATCTTCAAATTGAAGGGATTGCCTGGATTAGTCTAACGAGAGGACAGTTAAAACCTGTAGGTCTCGTGGGAGGTCTGAGCCATATCAATTCCGTTTGGGGAGCACTGCAAAGAAGATCTTCACTTGGTACTTGCTCTTAACATTAAGCACCAGCAGAAAACCACTCATACAAACGGCATCACCGCTCAGGTGATCCCGTTTGTGCTCAGTGAGTGGCAAAGTGAATTCTTCACTCATTCCTCCTATCATAGACTAAGTTCGTCGAAATCACAGAGAGTTGCACTATGAAGTTCCTGTTGTTTGCTTTGCTTTGTTTTCTCAGTCAGAAATCACGAGCTGGAATTGTCATTACCCATGAGGATGGAAGTCGTCTTTACTGCCAAGGAGAGAAAGACAAGATCTACTCAATCGATACAAAAACTGGTGAACGGCGAGTAGATTTATTTTAAGTAGTCACTTAATGTTGCCCCAAAAAGAGCAGGAAACCCGATAATGATGACTCTTTTGATAGCTACATATGGATTTTCGACGATGGGAAACTTATCGATCAGGTGAAGAATCAAAACAATACTACTTGCTGTGATCACATAAGTTGCTAAGATACGTTTGATTAAATCAAGAACATGACCTCTGAGTTTAAACCGGTAGAAGTTTAAATAAACAAATAACGCTACAGTAATTAAGGAAACGGCAGCCAGTGCGTAAGCCTTCTCTCGTTTCAGATCGATGCTGAGCTGC
>CAZBDM010000464.1:898-4308 GCA_964490675.1 uncultured Oligoflexales bacterium | reverse complement strand
TCTGTTCCTCAAAGCCAGCTATGGCATCTGCGTCGATGACCACCTCGAGCCTATCGATGATGTCTTTAAATGACTTTCGGGCAGCCGCAAATGTTTCGTCAGAAACAGGCTCTTTATAGAAAGTCGCAAGCTTCGGGGGTAGTGTTGTCTTGTCCGGAAAACTTGCTGCCATAAAGTTTTTGACATCAGTCTCGTCTTTTAGTTTTTTGTAATAAAGGCGATTGCCAGTAGTTGCACTGTGTTCCATGGCCTCTTCACCAGCTAGAATTAGTGTTCCTATACCTTGATTGTAATCAATAAAGTCGATGGCAGACTCTGGACAAGACTCACTGGCGGTGATCGAAATTTTATTAAGGTGACCGATCTCATAAGAGCGCGTCTCGGCACAGTTTTCGCGGTCAGCATTGAAAAAGTATTGTTCAAATTCACCATTACTCGAGAAGTAAAGGATTCTTCGTCTCGATTTTTCATCTGATCCTATAAACTCCGAACGCGTAGAGTTTCCAGTATGAAAAGCTACCGAAGAAAGGTACCAGTAACCGACCAAGACATCTTTAGTCAAAACGTAAGGCTGCGGTTTATCGTCCGACCCAAAAAGCCATTCCGGTGCTTTTAAATCTTCGTTTTCATCGTTGGAATCACAGGATAAGACGATCAGCGACATAAGTAGAATCACAATTCGTTTCATTTTAGAAAGACCTTTTTTTTAGGGGGGCGAGATCAAGAAGAGAGCTACCGAACAGCAGCTCGATAGTTCCTTATCAAATTACATGCCAGAAGAAAAGCGCTCGAACGCAGACTAAACTATCACCAAATATTACCAGGACTACCGCAATGCTTGTCCCCTGTTAGATATGTCGAAGAGCTGATCACCTGTTTAAAAAGTTGACAGCTCCTCATACAGGAAATACGAACCACGACAGTTCCCCTAAGCTTGGCTGAGAGAATACGGCTATGTGTTGCTCAGTTACACCTTTCATCCTTCTGGTGGTAAAAGTTCAGATTTAATTTTTAATGATCGAGAACTTCTATTTATATCTAATTAATCAATGGGTTACAATTAGGGTCAAGGTTTATTTTAAAATTATTTAACAATTAAACTTCTGACGAGCTTGGAAGAATTGAGCCAGTAATTAAGCTGTATTATGAGTCAATTATGCCACCCCCTTGATTGTTCACTTCAGAACTCCGATAGGGATAGAAACTATTGGAATCAACGACTAACTCTGGATGTTCACTCATCCAGTCATTGAAGTGGGTGGCGGCTGTGAAAAAACTACTATTTCTTATCGCATGTTTATGTGCTTCGCTTTCTCATCAGAAGGACCTTTCTGCCGCGGGCAAATTTGCTTGTGTCGCACTCGTGCCAAAAGAAGGCGCACTCGACAAACAATCAGTGCTTTATTCGGATATTAAAGAAGTAAGATACCGCAATGCTCTCAAAGAAATGACGACTCTTAACGTCGATAAGAAGCCTATTAGCTTAGAGCTTATTCGCGGAGGATGCGACCACTATACGGCCAAGTTTACTTTTGTCATCCAAGAGGATGTGCCGATTTCCAACAAAGACTTTTACTTCGACAAAGCGATTGATCTTATCCAGGCCGTCAAGCTAAAGAAGAAACAGACCTGGAACAACAAAATCTACCAAGCGATGCAGGCCAAAAAAGACGACAAGAAAGCTCGCGATCGCGGTATCTTCGTCGTCATTGAAGGCTTCCGCTATGCGTCGCTTTATGTCGCAGACCTGCAAGGCGGCAAGAAAAAACTCGAACTTGCATACGATATAACCTTGTAAGAAACAAATTTAACTTCCAGACATCTCTTTTCGGTTATATCCTCGTCCCTAGAAATCAATGAGGGGAGAGACCGAATGGAAAGCATTAAGTTTTATCACAATCCAATGAGTCGCAGTGCTATGGTGCAATGGATGCTCGAAGAAGTCGAAGCACAGTACGATACGACCATCCTCTCCTTTGAAAAGGGCGAACACAAATCCCCCGATTACCTTGTTATCAATGCGATGGGAAAAGTACCGACAATCGTCCACCGCGGTACGGCTATTTCAGAAACACCAGCGATCATCGCCTATCTGGCAGACCTCTTTGCTGACAAAAAGCTTGCACCGGACATTGGTGATCCCAAAAGGGGTTTGTATTATCAATGGTTGGTCTTCGGATCCGGTTGTATCGAACCCGCCGTTATTGACAAAGCTTTGAAGAGAACGCCCCCCGAGCGCCCCGGTATGCTTGGCTACGGTAGTTACGAAGACACCTTTGCTGCCATCGAAAAAGTCGTCACCCAACATCAATTTCTACTCGGTGAGCAATTTAGCGGAGCGGATCTTTACATAGCGTCACAACTACATTGGGGCATTCAGTTCAACACTGTCGAAGCAAACTCAGTTTTTATCGACTACGTCGCACGCTGTCACGACAGGCCGGGATACCGTCGATTTTTAGAAAAAAACCAAACCGAGATAAAGTCACTTCGTCCCTAGAAAACGTCTCTTAACGAAGACTCCGGCTTCTTGAAAAAGTCGTCTCCTGCGTTTCTCGTAAACGCAAGATAACTTATTAATTTCAGAGCTTTATAACAAAATCCAAAAAATAGCAAAAGACAACAAACCTTGCAAAATTGCTCACTTTACAATACAAATGCAAACTGCACCGAATAACTGAGGAGTTAACAACTGATGGAACAACTACCCCTCCTTATCGGCTATGTTCTTGCAGCCATATTTGCCATCGCTTTTCTTTTAAAATGGCGTCAAAGCGCCTCTGCTTCAGTGTATGTCGGTCGAGCAAGTAAAGAGATTGATGAGTTAAGGTTTGCTTTGGACCGTGAAAAAACCCTTGTCAAAGACCTGACAGACTCGTTCGAAAGCCAAAGAGTCAGGCAAAGCGGTCTTGAAAAGAAATATGGTCAACTTCAGACTGAATACGATCAAATGAAGGAAAACTTCAAGAAACAGCAGGCACCTCTTGAACAGGCGTTGCGCAGCGCAGAGAACAAAAGCGAAAATTATCGGTCACAGATGGAAGCTCTTACGGCGCAGTTGAGTGAGATCAACCAAGAAAAGAGGATTCTCAAGCAGGAGCTTTCCGAAGTCCATCAACAAGCTAACGACAAAGTCAGCAAAGACCTAGAGAAACTCAAAGAAAGCGCTAACGACTGGAAACACAAGTTTCACGATTTGCAAAAACAACACAATAAGACTGAAAAGAAGCTCGCTGCGACCCAGGCAAAACTCGAAGAACTAAAACCAGATGAAATTTTGAAGATAAAAAGACGCATAAGGCAATACAACAAACTTTACAACATCATGCGCAGTAAAAAAGAACTCGCCGAAGAACGCGCTCACAACTGGGAAGTTGCTCTCAAACAGGTCGCTTCTTGGATCGTACAAG
>CAZBDM010000464.1:0-888 GCA_964490675.1 uncultured Oligoflexales bacterium | reverse complement strand
AGAGAAGCTTGGTAAAGAAGCCCACAGCTTACCAAGTGCTATCGGGCCACTTGTCGGTATGGCGCTGGAAGCGATCAACGGTAGTCTTATCGATGAAACCACGCCTGCTGGCCCGTCAGATGAAGATCATCCCGAACTCGACGGTGAGTCCTTAACTGCTGCTACAGAAGAACGACCTACAGAAAATGCCTCATCAAACCCATGACAATATACCCGCCGATGCCTGGCGGGTTTTGAGACAACAGCTCACCGAAGAACGGCAAGAAAAGATGGTACGAGCTGCCGATATGAGAACCAATCATATCAGACTAGTCGTCCAGGATATCCACGATCCTCATAACATTTCAGCCTGTATCCGATCCGCTGAAGCCTTTGGTATCCTTAATATCGATGTGGTTAATTTAAAACAAAAGTTTCATCCTTCAACAGTGGCAAGAGGTGTTCATCACTGGCTTAAAGTAAGGCCCCATGAATCAATTGAAGCTTGCGTCGATCAATTAAAAAAACAGGGCTACGTTCTCGCTGCTGGTATGCCTTCGCAAAACTCTGTCAAACTTGACGACCTACCGGTCGACAAGCCGATCGCTTTGTTATTTGGCAATGAACATGAAGGTGTTGCTCCCGATTGGGGACCACACGTCGATTACGAGTTCACTATTCCCATGGTCGGACTTGTTGAAAGCCTTAATATTTCTGTTAGCGCAGCGATTTCTCTCTACACAATCAGCCAAAAAGCAAAAAGAGAGCTTGCCGAAGACAGACTCTATTTAAGTACAGCGGAAAAGGAACAACTTCTTAGCGAGTGGACCTGCCGACACGTTAAAAACTGGCCTGAACAACTGCGTCGCTTACGCTCATCAGCTACTTCGTCAGAATCTTAAACTGATA
>CAZBDM010000463.1:2632-4318 GCA_964490675.1 uncultured Oligoflexales bacterium | reverse complement strand
CCGTCAGCAATCTTCCCTGCGTCTGGTTTATATGTGCCATCTTTAATTTGAGCTTTGAGTTCAGCTACGCGGTCTTGTCGAATCGAAGGCGTTGCTCTCGCAATATCGAGAGCTTTTTGGCGAGCCACTTCTTTGTCTCTAGCATTTGAAGAGAGTTGGACATCGAAGTCTTTTCCTGATCCCTTGACCGAAGAATTTTGCGCAGCATCTTTAGATTTCTTGCTTTTATCTGCTTTGTTTGGGTCAGCGATTGCCAAGCCTGCTACATTTGGTTTGCTATTTGTTCTGTTAATTTCCATAAGAATTACCTCTTCATAGAATCAGGTGGAAGGCCCTTTCCAACAACCATTGTCGCTTGTTTTGTAGGCGTTTGCAATGCTTGAGCAGCATACAATTTCTGCCCGTTGACTTTATTCGTCAAATCTTTGGCTTCATTTTTTAGCCCGGCAATATCAAGAAGTTGTCGTTCAATCGCATCTGATAAGCCAGTTGAGCCGGTTCGCGACATGACTTTGGAATATTCGCTATCAAGCATACTTTGGTAAATATCTTCGGCATTTCCACCATCCATGAGACCTGACTTATTGACGGTCCCACGCATCGACTTAAGGACAATTTGCAGGAAAATAGACTCAAAATCCTTCGACAGCTCGGCAATTTTTTCCCGGTCTTGTTCACGTTTTGACTGCCGTACAAGATTTTGCGTCAGAGTTCCCTCTGAGCGCGAAACACCTAAATCAAGTTGACCTTTAAGAGATACGTCCATGTTAAAGTACTTTCAATTCGGCCTGTAATGCGCCTGATGCATGAATGGCTTGAATGATGCCAACGAGGTCAGCAGGTTTGACACCGAGTTGATTTAGAGTTTCAACAAGGCTACCAACTGTTGTTCCATCCATCTTGACAACAGAATCAAGCCTTGTCGGCTTACCTTCTTTGTCTTTGACTTGGATAGAAAGGTTACCGTGCGAGATCGTCACAGGGCCCACAACAACATTACTCCCCATCACAACTGTACCGGTCCTTTCATTCATAACGACAACAGCTTTGCGATCGACATTTATCGCAAGGTTTTCTAGCTCGGCAACAAATTCGACAAATCGTCCTAAAAACTTCGGTGGAATCATGACACGCACAACCTTTGGATCGAGGGAATCGGCGTAAAACCCCTTGAGATGCTGATTTATTTTACGAGCAACGCGTACATTTGTCGTAAAGTCAGGGTTTTTTAATGTTAGCTGTAAGATATTATCGATACCGAGTTGCGGAGCGAATTCTCTCTCGACATAACCACCATTAGGAACTGTTGCGACCGTTAAGACTTGACTACCCGAGCCACTAGCTTGGCCTACTACAACCGGCCCTTGCCCGATCACATAAGTTTTACCATCACCGGCTTTTAGGGGGGTCAAAAGCAGTGTTCCGCCTGCCAGACTTTGACCATCACCAATAGCTGAGATTCTGATATCAACTTTATCACCACTGCGAGCAAATGCCGGCAAATCGACACTAGCAATAACAGCGGCAATATTGCCAGTCATAACTTCGTTTGAATTGGTTTTAATACCCAGTCTTGTCAACATATTGGCGGCAGACCTATTAGTAGAAAGAGAACCAGCAGAATCACCAGTGCCCTGCAGACCAACAACTAACCCGTAACCAATAAGATGGTTTGATCTGACCCCT
>CAZBDM010000463.1:690-2622 GCA_964490675.1 uncultured Oligoflexales bacterium | reverse complement strand
TACATTGACTAAGTCTTTAAGTTTCGCCGTTTCTGCTTTGACAGAGGCTGATTGCACAAACCAAGCAGCTAGGCAAAAGAAAATGATCGATAAAATTTTCTTTTTTAGATTTTCTTGTCTATTGTCCAGATGTCGCATCTTTTTCATCCCCAGGTTTATCCTCAACCTTGGTTAACTCTTTAATTTGGTTTTCTTGTTCAGTGATTTTTTCTTTCTGGGTTTTAATTTCATCGTCTTTCTTAGTAATTGTTTCGTTAAGCTGTTCTATTTTCTGAGTTGCTTGCTGTCCATCTTCCAGAAGCTTATTACGCTCATTCGCCCATGTTTTACGCTCTTTGGCTAGGTTCTCAATGCGGGTAATAAGACGATCTTTGACGCCTTTTAGTTGTTTTCTTTTATCTTCAAGGCGAGCCGCAAGTTTAGAGTTTGCTTCACTAAATCCACTGATTCTTGCCGTATATTCGTCTTCCCAACCGACAGAGTTTCTCTCGACGACTTCGTCTTTAGTCACTTCGGTTAGCTTTATGGAAGTCAAATCGTTAGTGCTAATAGGATCACCGGTAATCAATTGTTGATGAGGTATTCTTGCACTTACAGAGATGTCGTGTTGATCGTCTTCACTATCTGATTTTCTCGTATAGACTGCCATGACGTCACCGTTATCGAAACGATGAGTGATTTTCATTTTGAATGTTTTAAAGAGTTTAGCTTCACTCTTTTCACCTGGCTCTAAATCTGGAAGTGCTTTAAATAGTTCGTCTTGACTGATTTCGTCGTTTTGCTGCTCGCCTTCTTGACCGTCAGCCTGTTGTTCGGGCTCATCCTGTTGTCCTTGTCTGTTTGAGGCGACATTGACTGTGACATATCGACCTATGGTTAGAGGAGCGCGCGTCGCAAATAGATAATTCCTCTCGTCTTCAAGGTTATATAGGCTGCCATTTGTATTTGGTTTGTTAACCGGAGTGATCGAAACATTATTTCCCTGCTTGTAGAGCTGAGATTTTTGTAGGCCTGATTTTTTAGGTGGAATTTTACTGATACCCATCGCTCTTGGCTTAGGAAAAACCCTTTGACTCATAGGTGCATCAGGACCCCGAGGCGTGTAACAAGCGTTCAAGCTAAATAGCCCAAAATATAAGAGCACCCAGACATAAAAGGAAGTTTTTTTAGTCATCAAAATTTCACCACTACTGTTTGCGAATCAATCGCCGTTGCAGTCATACGTTTTCTTGTCGTCAAATTTTCGACTTCGACCTTTTGCCCCCTGGCGGCGTTTTTAACCACGCGCGCTCGACCCGTAACCGTTAAATTGTCACGCTTTATAAAGAGTTTTACCACCTGACCTCTTTTGAGAAGCAGCGGCTTAAGCAAATCAACTGTTTTAAATGGTTTGCCAACCTGTAAGTTTCTTTTTAATTTCTTACCTACGATAAACTTGTCTTGAGTAAAATAATCACGATCGTACTTTTTTACTTCCACCCAATCCGACGTTAAGTCTTCTGCTCTTATGATTTCGTCCTTCAATATGTTGCGTTGACTGACTGGAAATTTTTTGAACACATTTATTTCGGATGAAATACGAAAAGCTACGCCACCCTCATCACGCTCAAAATGTCTGACATAGCCAACTAAGTTTACATGTCCTGAGTAAGTGCTTAGAAGCTGGTCTAGATTAAGTTCTTTGACATGCTCAATTTTAGGAAAAACAATTTTGTAATTTTGAAAACGGCTGACAAATGCCCTACTCGATCTGAGTTTTTTGACTTCTACTTTTGTGTTTGCGAGTTGTTGAATACGACTGTTGATCGCTGTTTGCAAGCTTTCAGTAATTTCTTCTTTTAGTACCTCAAAAAATTCACCCGTCACTTTGACAAAGTCTTTTCCAACAACCTTTAGATCTGCTTCAGGCCACTCTAGCGCAAGCTTTTTTAG
>CAZBDM010000463.1:0-680 GCA_964490675.1 uncultured Oligoflexales bacterium | reverse complement strand
CTTTTTTAGGACTTCAGATTGATTAATCACCAAAGTCCTTTGGTAGTCGGGAGCTCTACTAATTTCTACACCATGAATTTCCTCACAGATCGCTTCACTACCAGAGCATGAAGCAATATCCGATAAAAAGACCTGCTCTCCTTCGACTTTTGCGTTCTCTCTTAATGATATTTCTACCGCACCTGCTTTGGATTTAACCTGATCATTCTCAGCCCACTGCCATAGATCGGCTTCAGCCTCACCGAAGAGACTCGAGCAAGCTAGAGCCAGGTAAAGAACTAAAATGTTTCTCAGGGCTTTATCCATAAAGACTACTTATCAATTAACGAATGTTGGTTGTCGTTTGAAGCATCTGATCACCGGTTTGAATGACTTTTGAATTGATTTCATAAGCTCTCTGACCAGTAATCATATTGACCATCTCTTCGACGATATTAACGTTAGACCCTTCAAGTTGAGCTTGACCAATGCGACCGAGACCGTTTTGATTAGGTACCCCAACTATCGGCTCTCCTGATGCTCTTGATGGAGAATAATAGTTACCACCGAGAGAAACGAGACCTGTTGGGTTAACAAAGTCTGAAATAAGGACCTGGCCAATTTCTTGAGTTTCCCCCGCTACTTTAACTGTCACCGTTCCGTCATAACCAACGTGAAAATCTTGTGCTCCGGGGGGAATG
>CAZBDM010000462.1:414-4325 GCA_964490675.1 uncultured Oligoflexales bacterium | reverse complement strand
GCGGTAATCTCATTTGATTTCTCGTCAACCTTCATCTGCCCCACAACTATTCGGTAAAGTCCTTCCTCAAGTAAAGGGGCCTGGGGTCATTATTCTCATTCCTCTGATAGATAAGATAATGCGTATTTCAGTCAGAACAATCACTATGGACATCGAGCCTCAAGATGTCATCAGCCGCGATAATGTCAGTCTCAAAGTTAACGCGGTACTTTATTTTAGAGTTACAAATCCGATTCGCTCTATAATTAACGTAGAAAACTATCTCTATGCAACTAGCCAGTTAGGGCAAACCCACCTAAGATCTGTGCTTGGTGAGCACACGCTTGATGAACTCCTGACCGGACGCGAAAAGATCAACAGTAAACTACAAGAAATTCTCGATCAAAATACCGACCCTTGGGGCATCAAAGTTGTCACGGTAGAGGTGAAACACATCGATTTGCCAACAGAAATGCAAAGAGCTATGGCCAAGGAGGCCGAGGCCGAAAGGCAAAGAAGAGCTAAAATAATCGCGGCTGAGGGTGAACAGCAAGCATCTGAACAACTTAGCCAAGCTGCCGACCGACTTGCAAGTAGCCCTGGTGCCTTGCAGCTGCGCTATCTTCAAACGATGGCCGATATCTCAACAAAAAATAACACCACAACTTTTCTTCCAATCCCTATTGAGCTTATGAGTGCTTTCACAAAACTTGCATCAAAAGACAGCTAAAAAGAAAAGGCCCCCCTTTTAAAGGAGGGCCTCTCTTTGTGGAAAGGACGATATCGAAGATCTTAGCTAGGGTTAGACTCTTCATACTCGGCATCAACCACATCGTCTCCGCCTGAAGACTGTGATCCGCCGTCGTTAGGTTGAGGGCCTTGTTGACCACCTGAAGCACCTGCTTGATCACTTCCTGCTTGCTTATAAATTGTTTCAGCAAGCTTGTGAATCTTAGTTTCAAAGTCAGCCTTAGCGGCATTTAAGGTTGCTAAATCATCGCTATCAAGTTTTGATTTAGCATCACCAATTGCTGTTTCGACCTCTGATTTTAAATCACCTGGAATCTTATCGCCGTTTTCTTTAATCATTTTCTCGGCTTGGTAGATAAGAGAGTCGAGACCATTTCGAGCTTCGACTTTTTCTTTGAGTTTCTTATCTTCCTCAGCATGAGATTCACCCTCTTTCACCATACGGTCAATCTCGTCGTCGGAGAGTCTCGTAGAAGCTTCAATGACAATCTTCTGCTCTTTTCCGGTTCCTTTGTCTTTTGCAAAGACAGAAACAATACCATTTGCATCTATATCAAAAGTAACCTCGATCTGAGGAACACCTCTTGGTGCTGGAGGAATGTCAACCAGACTGAATCTTCCAAGGGTATTGTTTGCGGAAGCTGTTTCTCTTTCACCCTGTAACACGTGAATTTCTACAGAAGTTTGATTGTCCGCTGAAGTCGAAAAGACTTGGCTTCTCTTAGTAGGAATTGCAGTATTTCTATCGACAAGCTTGGTCATAACACCACCGAGTGTTTCGATTCCTAATGAAAGCGGGGTCACATCTAGTAAAACAACATCTTCAACGTCGCCACCTAAGATACCAGCTTGAACAGCTGCGCCAACGGCAACCACTTCGTCAGGGTTAACTGATTTATTCGGCTCTTTGCCAAAAAACTCTTTTACGGTTTTCTGGACGAGAGGGATTCTAGTAGAACCTCCAACGAGAAGTACTTCGTCAATTTCACTCGGATTAAGCCCAGCATCTTTAATCACTGATTTACAAGGTACCAGAGTTCTATCGATTACCTCATGAATCATCTTCTCAAACTGAGAACGGCTAATAGACAAGTTAAGATGTTTTGGTCCTGACTGATCAGCTGTCAAGAAAGGAAGATTAACTTCAGTCGCCTGCGCAGACGAGAGCTCAATTTTAGCTTTTTCTGCAGCTTCCTTTAGTCTTTGCAGAGCCATTGGATCCTTAGAAACATCAATACCTGTATCGTTCTTGAACTGCTCGACAAGATATGCAATGAGAATTTCATCTATGTTATCACCACCGAGATGGGTGTCTCCGTTGGTTGCTAATACTTCTACAAGGTTTTCACCAATTTCAAGAATTGAAATATCGAATGTACCACCACCAAAGTCGAATACGGCGACTTTTTCGTTTTTCTTCTTATCAAGACCGTAAGCAAGTGCTGCGGCAGTGGGCTCAGCTACGATTCTTTTCACCTCTAGGCCTGCAATTTTACCGGCATCTTTAGTCGCTTGGCGCTGTGAATCGTTGAAGTAAGCCGGCACTGTGATGACCGCTTCTGTGACCTTTTCACCAAGATAGTCTTCAGCTGCCGCTTTTAGCTTAGCGAGAACTTTGGCAGCAATTTCGGGAGGAGAAACCTCTTTTCCGTCAATGTCAAAAACAGCAAGATTGTTTTTGCCTTTTTTGACAGTGTAGGGAACCCGCTCGCCCTCTTCTTTCCTTTCGTCAAAAGAGCAGCCGATGAAACGCTTTGCTGAAAAAATAGTCTTGAGAGGGTTGGTCACAGCCTGCCGTCTTGCCGCTGCTCCAACCAAGATTTCTCCATCTTTAGCGTAAGCAACAACGCTTGGTGTGGTTCTCTGTCCTTCAGCGTTTTGAATGATGTTTGCCTGTCCCTGTTCCATGACAGCGACTACCGAGTTTGTTGTTCCTAGGTCAATTCCGATGATTTTACCCAAGATACCCCTCCTCAATTCTACGTGGTATAATGTTTAATGAATTCGCACTTTACTCTTATCTTACCAGTGTCCACTTGTTTTGTCTTATATTTCAATATGTTAAGACCTCAAGGGGCGCTCAGTGGGCGGCGATAACTGAGCTATCGTGCTCACATCATCAACAATAAGACCTTTTGAAAAGGTGTCAATGGGTGAGACCCAGATTAAATATAACAATCTAAGCTCACCACAGAAAAAGGATAGTTGAGATGCATGAACTCTCTTGTCCCAGCTGTAACGCAGCCGCCCAGTACGATTTGACAGATTATTTATTCATGTGCCCTTTTTGCTCCGCCTCCTTCCACTTGGATATGGAATCAGGCCAAAAAAACCTTTACGGCGAGCATTTCATCATTCCGAACGCCGCTGACGCAAGGCACATCAGAGACTTAGTTTTAGAGTGGCTTAAAAGAATCCATCACGCCCCGCAGTCTGTTGCCAAAGAGTACTCGATCACTGACATTAGTGGCGTATCTATACCGTTTTGGGTCGTGTCTTTGGAAGCGCACACAGCTTGGAAAGGTATGGTGAAAAAACAGGCGAGCTACAAAATGGAGCACAGCCGCGGATCGAACTATCTCATTGAATCAGGAAGCTTCAGAAAAACCTACCGCTGGTGTGTTTCAGCAAGAAAGAATATTTGTGAATACTGGGGTATGACAAGGCTACACGAACCTCAAGAACCTGTCAGTGTTGATTGGGATGGGTTTCCACTCGACTCAACGTTTTCGAGAGGTCGACTCGATGAAAAAAGTGGAACAAGGGAAAATCAAAGCGGTGAAAGAGTCGACGTACCAGCCTACGATATTAGGGAATACTTTGAGTTTAAATATGCCAACGGCCTTCCTATTTTGAGCATCCAGATCGATGAAGAAGAAGCCCTTAGAAGAGCTAAGACTCATATCGAACAGTATCATTTCAATTTAGCAAAACTTCACAGTGACGTTCTCGTTGATCACAGGACAGAGTTGGAAGTGGCAGGCATTCAGCTTTTTCACTTACCATTTTGGTATGCAAGTTATTATTACAGACCAAAGAGCTTTCTTAGACACTTTCAAAAATTAAAACAAAAAAATGTCATCATTGACGGTTATGCGAATGGCATATTAAAGGGCGAGCTTGCGATCATTAGAAACGATAAGCTCTGGATTAACAGCATTATCACAGCGATTATCTCACTT
>CAZBDM010000462.1:0-404 GCA_964490675.1 uncultured Oligoflexales bacterium | reverse complement strand
TATCCTGCTATTTCTAGGGGTTGTTTGGCACCCTAGTTTATTTTTGGTGGCGGTCTTTACAATGGGTGTTTCGATTGCAAGCGGCTATATTGCTTCCCAACAATCATCTGCCAGAGAAAAAGATGAAGTGGACTACCTTGAAGACAATGAAGATTTAGGCATTGGCGGTCAAACGACTAAGGTATCTGCCTAAAGGTCCTTAAGGATCCTCCGCTGGAATGTCTTGCGGCGCCTCCGGGATCTTAAGATCGTCGCTCTCTAACGGTTCAACTTCTTGAGCAGGGAGTTCTCCGTAGACAGCATTTAATGCAACCACCAACTCTTCAGGCTTGGCAGGCTTTACAACAAATTGATGAGAAGAGATTTCCCCCTCAAAAGCACCAGGCAAATGACTTTCCTTTGCC
>CAZBDM010000461.1:0-4338 GCA_964490675.1 uncultured Oligoflexales bacterium | reverse complement strand
ACTTTATTCACTTTGCGTGGATTTTTTTAAAGTCGGCTGCGACTGAATTCATATAAATCACTGCGGAAAAACGCCAGATTTTGCAAGATTCCAAGTTGGCCGTTTGTTCAATTATTCCCGTTGGCTAGTGGTTTACCACTTAGCCAATAGATTCGGCTTACCGAAAAGCCTCGAGTGTCTTATGATTAAGAGGTGTATCATTCTTGGGAATCACTGTCGTGATAGAGTTATTTAAGCCTTTTCGATGGTTGCTGATGCTGGGTCTTTTTAGTACTCCGCTTATCGCAGATCCTACTGCGTCAGTAATTAATCCAGTAGAGTGTCGTCAGCAAGTCGTCGGGGCAGTTCGGGCGACGACGCTAACGAGTTGGCAGTTTCCTTCAGTAACAGCTGAGACCTTTTATCGAGCATTTAGTCAGAGACTAACTGGCCCCACCAAAAACCGTAGTCTTGATGAGTTTCTTGCGCTTTCAGAAGAGCAGCCTCCAGCTAGATTTTTTCTAGTGAAAAGTGAAAGCGGTGCTCTTGAATTTGATGGGGGTTTTGCCATTACCGGTGATAGGCAAGTGATTTCTATTTTTAAACATCAGTTCACAAATGTAAAAGGTCTAGGGCGAGCTATTGCTCACTATGCTGTCTCGCAAGGGGCGCGCTATCTATGGTGTTACCGTATAGAGCATTTGCTGGAGATCTATAGATCTGCAAATTTTGAGATTGCTGAAGAGATTCCTTACGAGGCTTACAGGGACAGCATCAAACCAGAGAATATTCCCGCTGGTAATCCTGATCGTATTCGCATGGTTGTCAAACCTGAATTCCACGTCGACCCCTTACCTCATTAGTCATTTTCCACCTACAGTCGAGCGCTGAAATTGTCTAAGAGGCGCCTTCAGAGCTTTTGCTGAAATAGCTTTTTTGTACTTTGAGAGTCTTCTTGTCCAATTAAAGAGATCGACCTGATGATATTTGGTAATCCTAAGCGCTAAACTTCCGCAATGCCTGCTTGTTACCACCAACATTTGGCATTTATTTCTGTGACAGAAAGACAAAGTTCTTGAGTTTGTTTAAACCAGTCCATTAATGTCGCTTGGTCGGACTGATCCGCTTCTGGCATTACATATTCCAACAACTCATACTCGGCAGCATCCCACTTAGATTCGTTAATGTAGCCACGCCAAGAGCGTCGTATTTGATGCCAGACTTCAAATCTGCTGTCAAATTCTCTTCTTAAGCGAACCCTTTCTCCGATACCCCAAAAAGGAACTTCTTTGCCCCCAGGGTAGAGGCGATTGCCGAGAAGAAGATTGGCATTTTGCCGGGTTTTATAGTGATATTTAGGGTAGGGGATGAAGACTTCCGCACCATCGTTAGCGTCGGGAATTGTTACTGACACTAAAAATTGCCCTGCAATTGCTGAACGATCTTGAAGTTGTGTTTCACTACCTGAGCCTATCTCGGGAATGTGTACACCATATGAATATTCAACAATACGATCAGCAATAACTCTCGCGAGCTGTTTTGTGACATCATCCCTTCTGGGTGTCACACCATCCTCTGCGTATTGAGGGACGATCGTGCCGGAAGAATCGTGGATCTGTTTAAAGACATGCTCGATATCGTAGTCATGAATGGCGCGAGGTAAGGATTTAAATAGTCCCTCCGTGTTGGCGAGAATGGCCTCGATTTCTTGCTCACTAAAATTGATGGGCATAGTGCCATCGGAACCAGAATCAAAGTTCTGTCGCAGCAGTTCCTTCAAACGATTACGGGCCCAAGATGCATATGTGTATCCATCAACTCTTGGAAGGATCAGATTAAGCTTGGTGTCGCTACTGAGATCGATACCGAGACTTCGCCACATGCTTTCGTCTCTTTCAGCGAGGACTTGTTCAGAGACCCGATCAATTTCTTTTGCTAAATATGCGAGCTCAATGTCTCGAAACATTGAAGCATTGGCTAATGTATCGAGAGGAACATCTTCGTAATAATCTTGCCGAGCAGCTAAAATTTTTCCGAAGTCTTTAAAAGCCCAAATCACCCTTCTTCGAATTTTGAATATGTCGTCGACTAAATTCACCGGTTCAAAGCCACTGATTTTCGGTCCTGCGGGATCGATATTATGAATCGCTACGGTTTGATGTTCTTCACTAGAAAACTTATTTGCTAAATAGGAAAGTAAAATTTTATTGGGAAGCATCTTCAGGCTATTGGGAACTTTCCATGCGACATCTTCAAGAAAGGAGCGACCTGAGTCAAACCATTTGCAGTCGACATATTTGTTTGTCTCTGAGTGATTACAAGAATAGGGAATAGTTTCCTTAGGCTGCGCGTTGTTGTAAACGAGATCAATTGCCATTTGATCGTATTGAAAGGCTTTCGTGTTGCCTGTCTCTATTTGTTGCCCAATTAGATACCTATCAGACCATGTATGGTAATCCATTACAGTGCTTGCAAACACCATGTCAGGGTCGAGGATAGTGGTGACCTCGGTTGTCGCATGAGTGCGCGCATATGACTCGAGAATTGCAATACGATTGTGGTTTGGAACGTTTGTCGTCAAGGATCCAGCGTAATTATGTCCAAATCCAAGAACATGCATGATCTCATGGGTCGCGAGCGTACGTGTGCGGTCTAAGCTCATCTGGAAAATTTGCTCGTCTGTCAAGTCGAGGCTAAGGAGTTCACCAAGCCTTGCGATCTCCTGTTCTTTAGGGGGTTGCAAGTGGTACATAAAGGTATTGATAGATTGAGATTCCGAGTCCGATGGGCTCTCTCCGACTTCTCGTAACAAAGACTTTAGACTTGCTCTCGCTTCAAGTTTACTCTTGATTAAAACACCAGAAGCGAAATAAATGTTTCCTCTCAAAACCTCACCCGTTAGCGGATCTGAGGCTAAAGTCGCGTAGGCACCAGTCCAGTTCTTACTATGTAAATACTCAATGAGATTGTAACTTGGGTGAGGTGCATTGATTCCTTGAGGAGCAGGTTTCAGATCTAGCACGTCATGACCAAACGTTTTATTCAGATGAGCAATTGCATCTCTTAACGCTGGTATGGCTTCCTGTGGGAAATTTGATGTGTAATGAAATGTGAAAGTTTTATTTTCATCAATTTTAGCGACAAAAGTATCTTCCGTATCATCTGGATTTCGCAAAGACTGTGCCGCAAACATTTGAATTTTGCTTATTTCTCCAATCTTCACAGGTCTGAAGGTTTTTGATTTTTGATATGTTGAAAGATAATAGTGGACTGTGATAGGTGAGTTGTCTTTTCTAAGTCGCGCAGATTCGGTAATCCATAAATGTTTGGGCTCAAGGGCAATACTGGTGACAGCATTACTTCCTTTCTTGAATTCATTCTGAGTGAAGTGAAAATAGGGATCGTAGAGGTATTTGGCGCGTGCGTCTTTTTCGTCTTGCCCAAATGCTGAAGTCGCTTCCGGGTAATAATCAACGTTAGAAAAGACGCCTCTCAGGCCTTCTTCCCAGAGGACATACCACCCATTATCAGTCGTTTTGGTGATAGGAAGATTTGCTAGCAAGCTGGTGGCGTCTAGAGATGGAAATGCTAAATGTCCACGATTATCCTCTTGAACAAAGATCCTCTCACCAATTTGTACAAATTTGATGATTTTACTTTTGGTTGCTGTAACCGGTGGGCAAAACAATTTTGATTTAGGTCGAGGTAAAACAGTATCAGCTTGCAATAGAAAGCTATGTTCTAAAGCCTTTTTGGATATAAAAAGTTGCAAGTTCCCCTCGTCATAGTTGAGGAGTTCTTCGATTTTAGGGGGTGATGGTTGCGGGTCGGTAGGGTGCTGGTGTGAGGCGAGGGCTTGGCTGTACGATCCTTGCAGGAGTGAGACCAGTGTAACGACTACGGCCACCAGGTCTTTGAACACAGGAGACATCAGCTTCATATTCCAGGACCCTTATACAATTTTTAAACAATAAATTTAGAGGCCTGCAAGTTACAGCTAAGTAGCTGCAATGCGAGCTCAAGGCACTCAAAAGTCCTCTCATTTTGTAATGGTCCACTGTTTATCCTGGTTTGGCTGGTCAGTCAATATAAAAATATTAACGGCTCGTTAGAAAAAATTAAAGATTAATCTCGGTGTGTTTAATTAAAATAAATTTTAAAATTATACTTATTCTAGGCATCATAAAATGTTTTAAACCATTTGACGGCTAACAGAATCTAAGGGCGTTGAGGTCTCTGCTGGAATGATTCCCTCTCAGAGAGCTGGCCACAGTGGGTTTTGCCCTTCGACGAAGATTGACCACTTGAAAAACTGAGACTCTCAATTTCTTACAATAGATAAACAGAAAGTGATCTTAA
>CAZBDM010000460.1:3085-4351 GCA_964490675.1 uncultured Oligoflexales bacterium | reverse complement strand
CGAGTGTGTTGATA
Organism: uncultured Oligoflexales bacterium; assembly: GCA_964490675.1. Taxonomy (GTDB): domain Bacteria; phylum Bdellovibrionota_B; class Oligoflexia; order Oligoflexales; family JAWKNZ01; genus CAZBDM01. The sequence continues at coordinate 4,337 of CAZBDM010000460.1, read as the reverse complement.
AGCAGTAGAAAAACAAAAAGCAATCGCAACATTGACAAACTCTAAGTTGAAGAAAAGTATTTAAACGTCACCGAGGTTAACACACTTATTAAGTTCTTTGACATCAATCAAACCTTTTTTGACAAGATTCTTCATCTTACTTGATAAGGTAGACCTAGAGATTCCTATTAAGAGACTCACTTTACGAAGAGAAAGCTTACCGTGAGTTTCAAAGAGAATTTTTGTGACCTCCAAAAGGAGGCTGTCACTTAAATGCTCGAAGTCAAGCGGGTTATTGGGATCGAGCTTTAAAACGATTGAATCTTTTATTGAGGCATTCGCCGCCGCTTTTCCCGACTTTTTGCTCTGAGCTTCCTGTTCATCTCTAGCATCCATATTACTAAGAATATGCTCTGGAATAGAAAGAGGGGTAAGTTCTTTATCGATATGAAACTCAGTCATTGCCCGCAAGCAGTTACGCAACTCTCTAATATTTCCTTGTTGCCAATCGTAAGCGGCAAGAATATCGATAGCTGGCTGCGCCACTTGATAAGGGCCACCCTTCATTTTGCTTGCAAAAAAGCGCACAAGATCAGGAATCTCATTACGTCTTTGTGAAAGAGGCGGGATTTCAATAATCGCTTCAATCATGCGCTGCCAGAGATCGGTTCGAAAAGCCCCTTCTTTTAACAACTCTTTCATATCTTCATTGGTGGCTGTTAGGATTCTAACATTCACCTTTATTGGTTTACTCGCTCCTACCCTCATGACTTCACCATTTTCGAGTACACGCAAAAGAGCAACCTGAGCTGACTTACTGAGTGTCGCGACTTCGTCAAGAAAGATCCAACCATTGTTGGCAACTTCAAAATAACCTTTACGGTCGGTCGTAGCGCCTGTAAAGGCACCTTTAACATGACCGAAGAGTTCGGATTCGAGTAGATTTTCTGAAATAGCGCCACAATTGACTTTGACGAATGGTGTTGTTTTGGCAAGGGTCTTGGCAAAAAGATCGGCAACCATTTCTTTACCACTGCCGCTCGCACCTTTAATAAAAACCGCTGAAATCGCCGAATTGATGATTCTTGGAATGCGTGTCCAAACCGACTGCATGGTTGATCCAACAAATTCTAGCTTCTCCCGATCTCTCTGACTCATGCTGTCTTCGGGAGATATCTTGATACGAGCAAGTTGGTAAGAGTGATAGACACGCAGACAAAGCTCACCTTTATCGGACTTTTTGGAAATGAAGTCATAAAAAGTCCGATAAAGG
>CAZBDM010000460.1:0-3075 GCA_964490675.1 uncultured Oligoflexales bacterium | reverse complement strand
ATCGTCGTCGGGTCGTCCATGTTCGACCGCATGATGATCACAACTTCCGGGTATTTTTCCCGGACTTGCTTGGCAAGCTCAAGCCCTAGCTTGCCCTTGCCTTCCATATAGACGTCAAGTAGGACGACATCAGGAACAGTCTTATCGAAAGATGTCCACAGTTCATCAACTTTTATTGTCGATTGGAGTTCAAATCCTACCTCAAAATCCGCATCAACGAGTGCTGCTTCAACCTTTTCGAGTTCAAATACATCATCGTCAAAATGGACAACGTGTAAAGTGGGTTTTTCGCTCATAATCTACTCATGCTTAACGCCAACGATTCAGAGCTATTATCTCCGAAAAGCAAGTTTATTTCATGCACAAAAAAATCCCTCCAGTCTCAAATGTGGACTGAAGGGAATCCATTTCAATCACCAATAAAAGCTTACTTAACAGCAGCCTCTTTAAGGTGTGCACCTGGCTTAAACACAGGAACCCATCGAGCAGGGATCTTAATGTCTTCACCAGTTTGCGGATTGCGTCCAACGCGAGCTTTACGCTTCTTAGCAGTGAAAGTTCCGAAACCAGCAAGCTTAATGCCGTCTTTCTTTCTTAGGTTTTGACATACAGCGTCAATAAAAGTGTCTAAGAAACGGTTAGCTTCAGCTTTTGTGGTTTCCATGTCTTCAGCAATCCACTCGACGAGTTCAGCACGATTCATGGCATCTCCTCCAAGAAAGGAAAAAAATTTGGTTGTAAAATTGAGTGCTAAAATCGAGGTTAATAGAACGTAAAGAGGTTTACAAGCTTATTTCGGTGAAAATGTTTAATTTCTTGCGATGATGCCCCAGAAAAGCTATTAACGAGAACATGGGTAAAGCCAATAGAATTACCTAGAAAGCTTGATATTCAACGTTTTAACCTTCAAATGAGGTCTCCATGTCACAGCCCGAAGTTTCCGCAGGACTTCCCGTACAAGGTATGAAACCTTTCACTCAAGACGGTCAGATCAGACACTGTAAAATCGTCGGTACCTTAGGACCAGCTTCTTCTAACGAAGATACCATTCGTGACCTTATTAGAGCAGGACTTGACGTTGCACGCTTAAACTTCTCCCATGGCGACCATGAAACCCACGCTAAAAACCTCGCCATGATCCGTCGTATTGCCAAGGAAGAGGGACGTAACGTCGCTGTTCTTCAGGACTTGCAAGGCCCTAAGATTCGCGCTGGTAAGCTTATTGGAGACGCCATCGAGATCAAAAACGGCGAAACCTACACATTGACTTACGGATTCGAGCAAACCGACGCTAAGATCATTCCCATCGACTACAAAGACCTCGTTAGAGACGTCAAGATCGGCGAACGAGTCATGATGGACGACGGCCTTCTTATTCTTGAGATCGAGGCCATCGCTGGCGACAATGTTGTGGTCAATGTTCAAGAAGGCGGAATCCTTAAAAACCGCAAAGGCGTCAACTTTCCCGACTCAAAGCTGTCGCTACCGGCCCTTACCGAGAAAGATAGCCGCGACCTTCTCTTTGGTATTACCAACAATGTCGACATGGTCGCTCTTTCTTTTGTTCAAACTGCCGCTGACGTTCAGCAGTGTAAGAAAATGATCACCGCCATGGGCTCTGATATTCCAGTCATCGCTAAGATCGAAAAGATCTCAGCCGTCGAACAAATCGACGAAATCGCCAAGGTTGCAGACGGACTAATGGTTGCCCGCGGTGACCTTGGGGTCGAAGGAAGTGTCGAGCGCGTGCCGATTTTCCAAAGAAAAATCATCGATGCCGGAGCACGCCACGCACGCCCGGTGATTATTGCCACTCAGATGCTCGAGTCGATGATTAAAAACCCGAGAGCAACCCTTGCCGAGACTGCTGACGTCGCCAACGGGGTTCTTGACGGCGCTGATTGCCTGATGCTTTCCGGAGAAGTTGCGGCTGGTAAATATCCTGTGCGTTGTGTCCAAACGATGGCTTCGATCATACGTCAGGTTGAATCCTGGACGAAAAGAAACCCGGTAAGATACGTTGGGCCCTTCGATGCGTCTTTTAGGGAAAACGAGAATTGGGAAGAACATGAAGCGATTGCTCGCTCAGCTAGCGAAGCGGCCGACTCTCTCAATGCAACAGCCATTGTTTGTCTGACATTAACAGGTTCCATAGCCCGTTTGATTTCACGCTGGCGACCTCATACGCCGATTATCGCGATTAGTCCAAGGCAGGATGTCATCCAACGTCTGATTTTGAACTCTGGTGTTTATGCGATGAAAAACCCACTGTTCTACAATACCGACGTGCTTTTACAAGACCTGCCTCAGTTACTGAAAAACCTCGGTATTGTTAAATCGGGTGAGGTGATCGTCATCACTGCCGGCATTCCGATAAATAGCATGCGGCCGACGAATATGATCAAGATTAACCGTATCCCTTAGGGATACGGAGTTTACACAGTTACGACCAGATGATTTACTTTCGTAAAGCATGCGGTCAGCTTCAGCCATGAGTATCTCTTGAGATCCTCTAAATCCTTTTGGAACCCAAGCAACACCAACACTCGCTGTTACTTTAATGGTTTGTCGGCCATTCGCTTTGAAGCTATGTCGAGAAATCGCCTCGCAGATAAGATCGGCTTTTGCTTTGGCAGATGAGCAATGATCAGCCTGAAAACAAAGCGCAAACTCATCACCACCATAACGCGCCATCACAGCTTTATTGTTAAATCCCGGCAAACGTCCGATGATCTTACCAACTTCTGCGATGACTTTGCTTCCGGTTATGTGATTCCAACGATCATTGATTTGTTTGAATTCATCTAAGTCAAACATCACAACGGCAAGACCATGTTGTCCAGCTCGACACGCATCGAAAAGCTCGGAAAAGCCCTTCTTAAAGTACCGCATATTAGCAAGACCGGTTAACTCATCTGTCATTGTCAAGTGTTTAAGCTGTGTGTTTTCAGACTTCAAAGATTCAGCCATCAATTTCGTCTTACCGACCATGCTGATACGAGCAAAGTACTCTTCAATTGAAGCTCCTTGTCTGATGAAGTCATCAGCCTTGCCAGCAAAGCTAGCGAGAGCGGC
>CAZBDM010000459.1:3556-4373 GCA_964490675.1 uncultured Oligoflexales bacterium | reverse complement strand
GACGCTCAACACAGTTTTATGCTGTCAAAAAATCCTATGAGAAATCCGGGTTAGGATCTCGCGGGCCAATATTAGTTGCCAAGAGACTAGTGAACTCATCAGAAGGTTGATCGACTGGATCTCCATTCACTGTACACCACTTTGAAGCATAATCAGCCGTGTCGCTGGCTTGATCGCCTTGTTGTTGATCTTCGAGAAGAGAGGTCTCTATCGATAAAGTTCCAGCTGCTAAAGCTCCGGCCGACGTTTCAAGGGCATTGTCTACTTTTTTGATAGTCTGAGAGGCGATCTCAAAGGACTGCGCGGGTGTTGCCGTCGAGAGAGCGAGGGCGAGCTTTTCTGCTTGAATGGTTTCCTCATCGCCATCATCTTCCTCCGATGTTTCTGTTGTGGACGCTTCGTCGGAGGAGCTTTTTTGTCCACAACCTAAAAGGATAACAGATGAAAGTGTCAAAATTTGTATGATCCGCATAGAGCCTCTCCCTTAATCTAGATATTTTGCTCTTTGATCGGTAAAATTTACGATCAGATCATGAAACATTGGTAAATCTTTAGGGCTTTGTTGACAGGTCCTTAGAAAAAATCATATCCATAGCTTAGAAGCCGTCTGGGACCTGGGGAAGACCGGTGAAACTCCGGCGCTGTGCCGCAACGGTAAGAGCATAATGCTTAAGCCCGAATGCCAGCCAGATGAAAAATCCCGAGCAGGAAAATAAAATTTGAAGCCTTTTAAATTCTTTGCCTCCATTTGTGCAATCATGGTTTTTTCCAATCAAACGATGTTTGCCGAAGAGATTTTTGTTTATTCCGAAGACCC
>CAZBDM010000459.1:3157-3546 GCA_964490675.1 uncultured Oligoflexales bacterium | reverse complement strand
CCGCCGCTGCCTGCTTTGCCACATTCCAGTAGCGTGACTATCGACTTAACCAAAAAAACTGATCCTGTTTCAGGCAGTGTTGCTGAGCTTATCGATGCGCACTCGGGAGTTTACGTCAAAAAAGCTTACGGCCTAGGTGAAGAGAACGACGTAGATTTGAGAGGACTGAGCGGGAAAAGACTCAAGGTCCTCATAGATGGTATGAGCTTGGGTGAAGGAGATAGCTTCGCTATGAGCCTTGAAGATATTCCTTCCGCCAGCGTTGAGAAGATCATTATTATCAAAGGTCCCCAAAGTAGTCTTTACGGATCTGGTGCTATGGGAGGTGTTATTCATATTATCACCAAGAAAAACTCGCGACTCTCTAGATTACTTGCTTCCTTCGGGTC
>CAZBDM010000459.1:0-3147 GCA_964490675.1 uncultured Oligoflexales bacterium | reverse complement strand
TATCAAACTTCAACTTTAAAAGCTGACTACAGAGGACAAAAAGAAAAGCTTCACTATTCTTTTTCAGCCTTTGGCCATACGAGTAACGGACGCTATGAGCTGCCTCAGGTGGAAAACGATGAGTATTTTGATGATCAAGTCGATGAACAGCGGTATATTAAAAATAACGACAAAACTGATGTGGGTTTTAAGGCTTCTCTATCGAATGAAAAGTTGGGATCTTCGGGCTCATTCCAGCAAAGTGAAAAAGGTATTTCAGGAAATATCTTTCAGCCTACCTTCAAAGTGAGAGAGCAAAAGAACTCTCAAAATTTTAACGCTCATTACTCCAATATTAAGTTTAACAACGATTGGTCTTTTCAGCCGAGTCTTTCTTCAAAACTCAATAAAAGTAAGTTTTCTGATCCAAAAGGTGAGATAAATGGGTTTTCCACAGTAGTTAAAACCACCGAAAAAGCCCATCAGTTAAAATTGGCATCAAGTTTTCTTGGTTTCTCAAGTCATTTTCCAAAGGTTGTTTATGATTATTATTGGCAGTCTTATGAAAATAATCTGATAAATGCCGAACGCGTCACTCATCAACTGTCAGGCCTTTGGGAAGCTTTGCTTCTCAACGAAAAACTGATTCTCATGCCAAGTTATTCCTTCAGTTATGCATCGGATGCGACCCTAGAAAATAGCATGGGGGTTTCGGCTAGTTATGAGATTCTGAAAGAAACGAAAGTCGGCTCTCAAGTAGGGACAGGGTTTCGCTATCCAAGTTTTGATGAACTCTATGCCAATCGCGGTTTTTATGTAGGTAACGAGAAATTAAAGAGCGAAAAGACAGTTGGCGGTGAAATTTTTGTCGAAGCAAAACTTAGTATGCTTCATGGCCGTCTAAGCTACTTTTATTATCAAAATGAAGATCTCATCGAGTATGTCCTTATCTCTGGTTTTCGTTACCGCCCGTTCAACTTTAGCAAAACAAAGAGCGAAGGTTATGAGTTGCAACTCACCCTAAAGCCTGTCTCTGATATTAAATTCTCAACTGAGCAAACCCTCCAAAATATCAAAGACGACGATCGAGACAGTGAGTATTACGGTAACTATGTGCCTGGAAAACCCTGGTATTTTGGGCTTTATGAATTAGCTTATAAGCTTACCGAGCGTTCAACTGTCGCTTTACAGAATCAATTTGCACGTGGCAGATTCGTTACGCGCAGCAATACAAAAAAAATACCTAACCGTGACGTTTATCATACCCATTTTAGACATAAGTTTTCTGATGACTTAATGTCCAGTTTAAAGGTGGAAAATATTTTAAATAAGGATCAAGTTGATGTGCGAGGATTTCCGCTTCCAAAAAGGTCATACTATGTTTCAGTTGAAAAGAAGTTTCTCTAGTCTCGTTGTCGCTCTTGTAGCGACTATTGGTTTTGCGGCTTGTTCAGAACCCAAGACAAATTCTGAAGTACCGGGCTCTTTGGATCTTTCTGAAAATGACGACACGGGTATTTTTGAGTCTCTTCTTGTCATCAATAGCTTATCAGAAGACTTTTCTGTTATCGAAAGTCTCGATGCTGAGCCTCAAGTAAGAAATCACCTTTCTATGAGCCCAGACAGTAATAGTGATCGTCTTCCTTGTCAGGGAGTTAGCGATGGCCAGTTTTTTGGATCACTTCTTTACGTAACTTGCTCTTTAAGTCATCAAGTTCATGTCTTTAACGCCAGTGATTTAAGTCTTCAAAAAGTCATCAAGTTTGATCTGGGAACTAACCCCAGCCGCTTTGTTGTGATTAACGAGAATCTAGCTGTCGCCAGTCTATTTGGAGCGAACAAAGTGTTACTCGCTCGTCCAGCAGCCTCTCTGGCTAAAGAAGAGCAGAGGATCATTTCTCAAGTGGATCTTTCAGAGTTATCTCTCAGCAGTGAGCCAGAAGGAATCGGCAAACCAAGACCGGGCGGAATTGTTGTGAAAGAAGGTAAAGCTTATGTTGCTCTTGCCCATTTAAACGATGCGTTTTCTGCTGCCGGGCCAGCGTACTTGGCTGTTATAGATCTTGAAGACGGAGTGATTTTGCAAACATATGAAATGACAGGTAAAAATGCTGTTTCCGTGATAAGTGGAACGACTGAAAGTACAGAAGATAATTTATATGTAATTCAAGCAGGGAGTTATAAAGAAGGAGTCGGTTATTTAGGTGACGGAGTCGTTGATGTTTTTGATCTCTCTTCTTCAGAGATCACTGCATCTATAGCCATAGATGGCGCTCCCTTTGAAGGTGTCATTGCGGAGGACGGTGTTTTCTATCTTAGCAATGGTAAAGAAGGGGTTATCAAGACCTTTGACGGCGAGACTTTTGAAAGAGGAGAAGATATTGACATTAGAGATTTGGGTTGTGAGAAGCCAGACAAAGATCAGTTGAGCTTTGTTTCAAGTCTAATTGTCGATCAAGAGTTTTTGTATGCGACTGAATTTAATTCGGACTGTCTGTTGCAGATCAAGCGTTCAGATCTTGAAGTGACTCAATCTTTAAAGGTTGGTGACGGTCCAGATGTCCTGGTTAGAATCAAATAGCTATAACAATTTAAAAGTGATCTTTTGAGTAAAGCTGTGACTGATCGGCTTAAAGTTCCATTCCTTTACAGCCTCTAGTGCTGCCTCGTCCAAAATTTTCGAACCACTGCTTTTACTGATCTTGGTTGAAGTAATCTGCCCTCTTTTAACCTCGAGATCAATATGAACACTTCCCTCAATTCTAAGCCTTCGCGCTCTTATTGGATAACGAGGGTGTACGTAACCGTTCGATTTGAGTAAATTTTTCTTAGTCTGATCGGTTCTTAATGCTGTTTTTATTTTGACGCCGGAACTATTTGCAGAAGTCGTTGGTTCATCTTTCAGACTGTTTTGACTAGCGATTTCTTGACGGTCTGTAGGAAGAAGTTGAGAACGATGAGCTTTAGATGTTGGGGGTTGGGCTTTTTTTCTGTTCTTTTTCGCCTCTCTCACGGTTTCAGGTGGGGTGTAGGCGGTTTTTCTAATCACTTCGTTTGGCGAGAGCCTGTCTTGCTGTAGCGGTTTGTCGGTTACCTTAAAAGAAATTAAATGTTTACCAACCCGATTTTTCTCGGTTTTTGTAGAAGTTCTTCGGCCGCTAGTATTAA
>CAZBDM010000458.1:2573-4373 GCA_964490675.1 uncultured Oligoflexales bacterium | reverse complement strand
CAATCGGCTTGCCGGTATCATCAATAGCGGGAAAATCGGTTAAGTATTCACTGAGCTTTTCAGGAAAAAACATTTCCTGCCACTTACTAATATTAAAGTCGACGGTGCCGTTAAGGGATAAATCGAGCGAAGTGGCGAGATAAGGGGTTCTGTTCATGTGTTCTCTGACGTAATCACGAAAGCTAATAGCTACGGTCTCTTTTTCATAACGCTGTTTAATAACACCACCTAGCGCCTCATCAATGTAGTCTCGTGGTTTTGTGGAGCAGTTGTTATAAAAGTGATTGTATTTGTAATTCAGATTTTCCGGTTTGACGTTCCAAAGAATGCGCTCGATAAAGCGCCTTTTTTGCGACTCGGTAAAGTTAATTTTTTGGATATAAACGTATCTCTTTTCATACTGTCCGTAGACCTTCATTAACCATGAATAGGACATTCCCCCGAGTCTGTAATTCAAAGTACCAAGGAAGAAGTTGAGGGCAAAGTTGGGATCGGCGAAGTTGAAGATACCCCAGTTTAAATTATAGTCTTTTCCTATGTTTCGATCGATCATGCGGACGATGGTGTGGCCATAGCGCATATAAAGGTCTGGACCATTGCCTACCGTGATCAAATGAAAATCGACTTTAGAAAGATCTGAAGGCATGCTTTTGGGAAGGCTACCTTTGGCAAATACATGTGATCCGTTTAGGAGAGAAAAAAGCAAGATGAAAGGTAATAAAAGATGCTTAAATGTCGGACGGGTCGAAAAGCTCATTTCTCTTGGGACCTATGTTGCTTGATTTTCTCTTTTAACATCAATCGAGATGTGCGGCGTTCGACAGCTTCCTTTGATCGTCTTATTTCTCGATCTGTTTGGGGACATAGGGCTGGGATTTCCTGCGCCTTACCTTCTCCATCAATGGCGACCATTGTCACGTAAGCACTGGCCGTTTGGTGATGCTCTCCAGTGATGGGATTTTCAGCACTAACTTTGACACCGACCTCACAGCTCGATCGCCAGACATGATTGACTTGGGCTTTGATATTGACAACCCAGCCTAGTTTAATCGGAGCAAGAAAGTGGAGAGCATCGATTGAAGCCGTAACAACGATTTTTCCACAGTGTCTTTGAGCGGCAATCGCAGCTGCAATATCGACCCATGACATAATCACCCCCCCAAAAACAGTTCCTAACGCATTGGTATGTTGGGGAAGGATGAGTTCCGTCATTTCAACTTTTGAATGAGAGGGGGATTTTTCCTGTGTCATTTACCTTTACCGATAAGCTTCTCTATGTGGACTTTTAAAGCTTTGCTTATTTGCCTCGCCGACTATCATGACACAGTTTTTTCCAGAATGCTTGCTTTTATACATGGTTTCGTCAGCAATTTTTATCAGAGTTGTTTTATCACAGCCGTGTTCTGGATAAGAAGCAATTCCTATCGAGCAGGTGAGTGTAATATCAGCTGTCCGGTCACCGTGAAAGCTATGAATTTCCACTGCCCTGCGGATTCTTTCGGCAACTTGAAAGGCTGATTTCCCATCGGCACCGATAAGCAGAACAATGTATTCATCGCCGCCATAGCGAATAATACTGTCAACCTCTCGTAGTTTTGTTTTCAAAAGGTCAGCGACTTGTCTTAAGACTGAACTGCCAGTCATGTGGCCAAAGCGATCGTTAATACCCTTAAATCCATCCAGATCGATAAAAAGCAGACTAAAGGGCGTTTCAAAACGGCTTGCGCGCCTTAGTTCGCCGGTGAGAGCAACGTCGAGATAACGGTAATTGTAGAGCCCGGTTAGATCATCGATGTAGAG
>CAZBDM010000458.1:0-2563 GCA_964490675.1 uncultured Oligoflexales bacterium | reverse complement strand
GATTTCGTTTGATCGAACTTCGCATACCAATGAAATTCATTCACCAACACTTGCGTAAGAAAATAAAGGCGATCTTCTTGAGGTTTTTTTTGTTGCCAAACAAGTAATTGTTGTCCCTCATTGATGTGATCGAAATAGATCACAAAAACCTTATGCTCCTTGACATAGTGCAGCTCACTAGTCGATTTCTGACTGAGTTTTTCGGCGATGCCAACCAAAAAAGGTTCGTCAAGTTCAACCGCTTGATAAGTCTGATGGGGATGAGTTATGGCTTCCACCACCAAGGTTTTTCTCTTTGTATGATAAGAAAACAGAGAACACCGCATAATCTCCCAGGACGAATCGACCTCAAAGAGAAATCTTGAAATGAGATTTTTAACATGTCCTTCTTGCCAAAGGGATTGACAGCTCGCTAGAAGACGATTTGTTAAATCGTCATGGAAGACGTGTTTTGTTGAAAGTTCTGTCATTATCTTTTACCCCAAACTATTAGCCTAACTTCCAAAGAGAAACGCCTGAAAATAATTCCCTAAAAACAAATGAATCAATGCACCTATAGCGAGAAAAGGACCAAATGGAATCTTTGCTTTCATAGTCAACTTCCTATTGATCAATAATACGCTAATGCCAATAAATGATCCAAGGATCGAGCCATAAAAGATCGTCGGTAAAACTGACTGGTAACCGAGCCATCCGCCTATAGCGGCCAGTAACTTAACGTCGCCCATGCCCATACCGACTTCATGACGGACAAGCCAGTAGAGCCAGGTAATACCGTATAAGACCCCCCCTCCCATAACGACCCCAACAAGACCACTGTGCCAATCAAGCTCAGGATGTAAATAGATGACCAGAGGCGTTAAAAGAATCATCGGAAGACTAATAACGTCTGGAATGATCATGTGCTTTAGATCGATCACGGAACATACAATGAGAAGACTGACAAAGATGGAAGCATGAACAAAACGGATAAACTCCCGCGCGTCGACTTCAAAATGCGGAGTTAAACTGAAAAAGGGAAAGTGCCAATAAATGATGACAAACATAATACCAGTAAAAGCCTCGACAAGAGGGTACTGAATCGAGATCTTTTGACCACAACAACGCGCTTTTCCCCTAATCAATAGATAGCTCACAACTGGTATATTCAACCAAGCTGGAATGGGTGCATTACAGTAGGGACAATGAGAGCGTGCGTGATGCCAAAATGTTCCAAAGGGAATGCGATTGATACAAACATTTAGAAAGCTACCAACAATAAGCCCCATCACTAAAAAAAACCAAGTCCATACGGACGTCAGGTAAGAAAGCGTCAGACTAAAAATATAACTTGTCACAGAAATCAGCCTTTCACGGAGTCAAAAAATTAATGTACTCTAGACGTCCTACTACTTTAGGAATTTTCTTTGAAAGTAGATGATCCTATTTTATGGAATACTTTCAATAAGATCTAGCAATCAAATATGAGAGATTATGAACCCTGTATTATTAAATAAACTTGAGTGGAGCTTACTCACCGGCGAACTGGTCAATTACTGCCAAACCGAAGAAGCAAAAAAACGCTGTGCATCGCTAAAACCTGATCTCGACCGTAAAACCATCGAAACGCGGTGGACTGAGACAGAACCCCTCAAACAGATATTTTTGCAAGGATACCGGGCGCCTATCGGCGACCTCTTGCCGATAGGGGCGATTTTACGATCAGCGACTCTCGGTCAAATTCTCGATGGCAATCAATTGCGAGCGATTTTAACGCTGCTCCTCTCAGTTAAAAAAGTTCATGCTTTCAGCGATGATTTTTCTGACAGATGTCAGACTCTTAAGAAATGCCGCGCGCGAATCTACCCTCTTCCGCAGCTCTCTCAGTCCATCGAAAGCTCAGTGAACCCAGAGGGAGAACTTTTCGATGACGCTTCTCCTGAACTCAAAACCGTGCGCAATCAAAAACGTGGTTTACGCAAAAAGATTGAACAAAAAGTTGAGCAGATGCTGCATGGTTCAGATTTTGAACAGTATCTTCAGGACGACTTCTTTACGGTACGCTCGGAAAGGTATGTCGTTCCGATAAGGTTAGACGGGAGAGGCAGAGTCAAAGGATCGATCGTCGACACTTCTGATAGCGGCCAGACACTCTACATGGAGCCTCCTGAGATTGCTCCACTCAACGAGCAGTTGCAGGAGCTCGAACTGGCAGAGAAGCTAGAGATCATAAAAATCTTTAAAAGACTGAGCACGCAGGTTGCCGCTGAAGCAGAGTCCTTACACATTAACTACGAAGAGCTCGTTTACCTCGACTTCTTATCAGCGTGCGCAGAAATGGCTGCCACTCAGGGTGCCGTCCCTCTTCAGGTCAGTGAGGAGCCCCTCATCGACCTCCGAGAAGCGCGCCACCCGCTCATCATCAAAGATTCAGGCAAAAAGGCCGTTTCAAATGATGTTGAACTAAGTAGCAAGCAAAATGTTTTGATCATTTCTGGACCAAATGCGGGTGGCAAAACAGTCGTTTTAAAGACTGTCGGACTGCTCCACCTGATGGCCAGGGCGGGCCTTCTGATACCTGCCT
>CAZBDM010000457.1:0-4382 GCA_964490675.1 uncultured Oligoflexales bacterium | reverse complement strand
CTCAAAGGTTTGATTGGATTGCAGGTGTTTTTTTATGAGAAATCCGGGCTAAGGCAGTAAAAGCATCGTCTAGAAAATCAGGAAGATCATAAGTTTGATAGCCATCTTGGGACTCAACGTGAGCTTTAACGTCTTGCCCAAAAAGATTGAGGGTAGATCCTTCGATGTGACAGTTAGAACATTTGTTGCGCCCCACTTGGCAATCGTAAGCTTTTGGATAACGCTCGCAGACAATGTCACCAGCGGGAGATATCGCATAGACGAACTGAGGGGCACTCAACGAGAGCACAAACGAAAAGCAACTGACTAAAAGTAGATAAGACCGCATAATTTTCCTCTAGTATGTAGCGCGTTCTAAACCAAACTGACACTGAGCTTATCGGTAAAATAATTTGCATCTTTAATTCTGATCATAATATTCTTAATATTAATAGGTTAAGTATTCTGTAAAACTTTTTAATCAAACAAAATGCACTCTTTACAAATAAAGCTCTCAGATCCTCCCACTAACCCTCTTTTCGGCAAATCATTCTAATAAATTCAATGGGTTTGATGCCTTCTCATATTTTTCAATAATTACAGGCACTTACAGCGAAACAAATGGAGGGAATTTCGACAGAACTCTGCAAAAATTAATTTTTTCATATAATATAAAATTTATAATAATATCTATAATTAACTATTTGAAATTTAACATCTATTTATATTTCAACTTTTGCAAATTTTTGATTTAATTTTGTAAACTCTGCAATAAAAAGATTTTTTTTTGCAAAGAGCGCCAACAAAAAAAACCTCAACCTTAAAGGCTGAGGTTTGGTTGTTTTTTCATGGGAGAGACGGGACAGAAGGTTATCGCAGTGAAGATCCACTTTTGTCCTCTTTGCCTTCACTTTGATCGAACATTGACCCTTTGTTGGCAAAGAAATTGACCTGCATCTTTGAAGTAGGTCTACCCTTTTCTTCATGTATGATAGAAACGAAGACCGCTTCAGATCCGTTAGGTAATTTAACGAAATGAAACTGAAAAGTGGTGTTTTCAGGACTTCCTCCAGACTCAGCGTCCAGACGACTGACTTGAACAAATGAATTTGCCGTCACCCCTTCTTGGGGCAAAGGTTTCGCTATAAATTCAGCAAGCGGCTCACCTTCGCCATTTTCTCCATAGAAAGCAATGGGGACTATTTTAGTAGGCGATCCAGCCTCAACATACTCCCAGTCACCAATTCTAATGACTTTCGTGCTGCCCAGCATCTGCACTTCTTTAAAGTTCGCCACACTGCAAGAGTTTTCTGTCGTACACGCCAAACCAAAATGGGTAGGATTATGAAATTCAACCTTATCGTAAGCAGTCTTCGCGGCTTCTGCCGCTTGATCATCCGGAGCAGGGTTAAGAGCTTCAGTTGAGGAAGTATCGCTTTGCGAGCGGTTCATTTGACACGCAACGACCGGAGTCATTAAGCCTGCAAAAATTATTATCTTTAACGTATTCATATTCCTCTCCCAATGATTTTGATTCTAATCAGCTTGATACGAGCGATCATCCCTATCGCTTACGACTATCTTCTCCCCTTTAAGAGTGCACATACTGTGCCTAACAGAGTTTTGTTAAGTTATGAAAATCTAAAGAAATCTTATCTGAAAGACTGTCAAGATTCTAGTCAGTGTCGAATTTTTGACTAAAAATTTCCTCAATCGAAAACTGATAACCCCTCTCACTCCATGACCAAAGAGCGTAAATGTAGAGAACCTTACGCCCCGAAAAGTCTTTGATTTCTGCCCAAGTCGGCTGAGAAAGAAAGGAAAAGCCCCGCCATTGCGGCTGGACAATAATCGCATCAACGTCTCGGCGAAGTTCGCTTAAGATGGAAAGTCGCACTTTATCCTGGGAATTCGCAATGTCGACCACGGTTTGTTCAAATTGATCGAGAAACCTAAGGACCGCCTCTGTCTGCTGACGATCTACTAAATCTTCTTCGCTAAACTTGGCGTAACTAATGCCCTTACCGCTCATTAACGAGATCACTTCAGAAACCTCTATCGATCTCTGCTTTAAAGACTCAGGAACAAAATTCCATTCAGAGCTAAACATGTCGTCGACGGGAGATTCCGTCACATAGGGGAGGCTTCCACACTCGTTTAGGAAGTAATCCTTATAAGCTTGACGAGAGCTGATGTTATGATCTCTCGCATATTGTATGGTTTCGCGATAGAGTTGTTTTTCTTTTTTATGAGCGTTAAGAAACTGTCGACCCGGAATGAGCTGACCTCCCTCTTCCGGAAAAACAATAACCACCCCAAGAGCTTCAGCTTGCTGCAAAAAATCTTTACTAACATGTTGACAGCGTCTTACGAAGGCCTCTTGATCGACAATAAGCTTCTCTAATTTTTCTAGGTCCGCCAATGCATCTGCGAGCTTTTTTCCCTCAAGAACAACGACAATACCTGAAACCGCACTACCGAGTGCCGCTCCTCCCGCTAAAACCATCGGGATCCAACCCACTTTAGCAGCAAACAAAGATTTCGCGACTTGCCCACTAATCACGGCAAAAGCAGAAGCGGACATGACGGCTTGCGTTTTAGCCTCGATTTTTCCCGACAGAACAGCTTTCGCTTGATTAATGAAGGCCATGATCTCAGATTTTTTAAAGTAATAGACCTTCTCTTTACATTCAGGATCGAAGTTACTTTCATCAAGGGAGCAAAAGCTTTTATCGACAATCACTTTTTTACTGAAAGGATGAATGTGGGTCTGGTAGATATAACCCTCGCCAGTGTGGAAATGCCAGTCAAGCTGTCGACTGCCGCCCCGACTGGTAGGGTCATCAACATGCTTCAGCTGCGATGAAGAAGGCCCCCCGCAGGAACCGATAAGACTACACAAAACAAAGATCGCACTATTCTGCGAGACGCTGCTCCGGAATAACAGGAAAGGGCGAACTAAAAAGCTTAACATCTTGTCCATCATCTTCATCCTCCCCTAAAAGACTGACTAAGCGATCAATTTCATCGCCCTCTTCCAACTGATTAAAGTCGACTTTACGATCGATGACACTTTCAACTAATGACGCCTTAGTTGAATAACTAAAGACCTCGTCTCCCAGGTAAAGCCTGATTGTCATACGGTCGGGCATCTCGGGGTTTTCAACGATCAGATGAAAGCCCATTTCCTGCATGACAGATAAATAGATGTCTTGAGACTCGGGCGCCTTATACCACTTGACTAAATTAAGTTCGAGAAGTTGTTGGATACTTGTCTTAGCGCCTTTTATTGCTAGTAGGAGACTTTTTCTTCGCGAAGGCGGCAGGTTTTCCGATTCTAGCGCCTGTTCCCACATTGCGATATGTCCGACAAGACGCGATATTTCTGCCCTCGAATAGGTATAGTCGTGCATCGCCCGCAAGTAGATATCTCGCTTTGTTTTAAACTCAGCGTTAAGCTCGTTGGCTTTCCAAACAGTAGGGGGATTGAAGCCAAGTTTTTCGAAAGAATAAGTAAATAACTTCAAGCCACCAGCTGTGATGTAGTGCTGAAAGGTTACACCCATGATCGCCATGACCGTACCTAGACTTACTCCTTGATAAACTTGTAGGGGAATTCTTGAAATAAAACTACGCATGGCACTAGGAAGCGCCAAAGCAGGCAACATGACAAACTGCGATCCGAAGATCCCAAGAGCTTCCATAACGTTGCCTATACTAGCCTTACTGGCTGCAAATTGCCCAGCCCGAAGATGGCGACCAAGATCTTTTAAGCTATGTCTTAGATGCCCCCTGATATCGGCAAAAGAAAATTGAATGCCGTCCGACCAAGTGGCTTTGACGACATCACCTAAAAAGTTAGGTTTACCTTCGGTTAAAGCTTTATTTGAAAGCACCTTTGAATTGATCAAAGCCGCAGAACCGAGTGAGAACCCTGCAACGGTGAAACTTGTCATCATACTCCAAAACATACTTTCTTCCTGCACGAGTGTGGTCAGTCCTGGAGCCTCCGTACTCAATCTCGCTAGCCTCTGGATATTACGCCACTCTGAATACTTGTGGACCGCATCGTAAAGTAGCTGATAACCAAGGTAGAGTTCACCCGCGATAAACCCTCCCCGCAGCACGGCGAGCAGACTCTTACCGAGCCATCCGCCGTGTTTGACTCCAACTGCAGGAGTTAGACCGATAAGAAGACCCATAGCAATATAGCGTTTGGTCATTTCGATGTTGTGCTTGCGGGTTTGTTGGCTAACAAACTGAGTCAATGAATCTGCAGATGTCTGCAGAAAGCCAAAGTCCTCAGTGATCGTCCAGTGTACCGCCTGCTCTCTAAAAACGCTTATCAGCCACTTTCTAAAGTCTTCACCGGCGAGGCTTCTGTATATCTGGCGGGGGGTTGA
>CAZBDM010000456.1:0-4397 GCA_964490675.1 uncultured Oligoflexales bacterium | reverse complement strand
AAGCTGCTTTACGATGCCTTAAAGTATCTTCAAGCGTGTCAATCTTGCCTTCTTTGAGCAATGACAAAGCCGCCTCGCCTCTTTCAAGGTAAGCTCTTAAAGCTCGGATGGCTTGCTCCCTGAACCGCTGCATGCTTTGTCGCCCTAAATCTTGGGTATCTTATTTAATTTTAAGAAATCGCATATATGATGTCAAAGTAGAGAAAGAAGAGCTCAAATTATAGCGTGTTAACATTAGGCCGGGTAAAAGTACCACCTATTTTAACCGTGATCGCGCCATTCTTTGCCCCTCCAGTCATCGCATCAAGAATAAACCCAAACTGCTCAAGTAGAGCTTTAAAGAGTTTCACCGAGATGGAGAGATCGAGAAGAGATCGATTCATACGAGGTTTAAGAGTAATTCTTCCATCGAGAGCAGCTTGTAAACCTTCAGAATTAAATCCAGAAGCCTTATCAATTGTAAAACGACCATTAGCGAGTTGTGCTTTAACGAGAGCCTTCGCGAACTTTTGACTAGGAATTGTTAATGCTTCATCGATAACAAGTAGTTGTGCGTTTTTAAAATCGATGATTGCCCGTCCTGTTGATTGACTGATATCTGCCGGATCGATGTCAAAATAGACATCTGCCTTCAGATTTCCTTCAAAAGCAAACTGCCCCAGCACCGGTGCGAAAAGTGGATTGACTGAAGGACTATCAGCCAAAAACTCAAGGGCAAAGTTTACGAAATCACCGGTTGGAAAACCGTTTGCTCGTAAAGCGATTTCTGACGGGAGCTTAAATGTCCCAGATATCGTATCGATTAAATCAAATAAAGCGTATTTTATACTAAAATTAAGCTCTTTAGACTTACCCTGGTGTAGATCGACATCAGCGTTAAGCTTGAGCATAAAGAGCGACAAGACGCTGAGCGACACACTCGCTTTATCAAGCTTTATTTGAGGACCAGTACTTGATTTTACTTCGATATCTTCAGCAGTAAGACCGATAGGAAACTTCGGTCCCATGTCACCAAACCGCACAGATAGACCGGAAGATTGGCTGATTTCGTTTGCAATGGCTTCTTTGAGAACTTCATACGGAAAAGTCATGTAGAGGAAAAAGACAAAACTTATCAGCCCTAACAAGAAAAACCCGAAAATTTTAATGACAACTTTCATCTTTTACTGCTTCCGTTGGTTAGTCACTTCGTAGCCGCGAACTTTAATACGAACATCAAAAAACAGCTTAGTACCGTAGCGCGCTCTGACCTGCAAATCTTTGACCCGCAAATAATGTTTCGACTTTTCGACCTCAACGAGAAACTTCAACATACGAGGAATCGAAATCTTCGGCAGATCCATGTCGACGTTTACCTCGGTCACTCGATCAGCCATGGGATTGTCTGCTGGTAAAGGAATTCTCTTCTCTTCAAGTCTTTCGACTTTTACATTCATTTCTCGCGAGATCTTTTCGAAGAAAGGCTTCATGCGTATTCGAGACGTCTTTCTTTGCAAATCACCAAGCAGACGAGTGAATTTTTTGTCTTCAACTTCGTACTGTTTTGACATCTCTTTAAGTTCATGAAGAGCTTTAAAAGAGTTATTCAAATCTCTTTTTAAACCATTAACCTGTGCAAAATAAATACCTACCGCACCAAGAACAATAAATGCAATACCGCCAATGAGAACAGCCAGAACAGCATTTCTTTTTGCTGGTGATAGTTTGTAAAAACTATCCATAACAAAGTCGAGTCTCTCGTTGTTTGTTCCGAAAAGACGCTTCTTGATCGACTCGATCGAAACAAAAATTTGACTCTTCAACTTTTCAGAGACGTCAGATACTGCGCTCATCTAATATTCCTTAAGAACTGGCATCATCTTCGCCGAGGATGTAATTCGCATTGACTTTAAACGATACTTCATTTGTCTTACTACCAGGCACCAACCCCGACTCTCTTTCTTCAACACCCTGTAACTTTGGAATCGTCTTCAGTGCATCTATAACTAAAGCGACCGACTGATAACTGTCGGTTTGTCCCTTCATATCAATGCGACCATTGCCTTCAGCGGTCAGAACAAAATTATATTCGGTGATTGCTATTTCGACATCTTTTGGAATCGCGGCGCTGATATCTGAAAGTGCAATCAAAGATGCACTTGAAGAGTTTTCTTTTAAGAAATCCTCGAGGGCAAATTTCTTTGCTTCAAGCCCAGCCCTAAGACGACTCGTCGCATCGTTTCTCATTGCCTTGAACTTGATTGCCTTGCCTTTACGATACTTTCGTGCCAGCGCTTTATCATCCTTGAATTGTCTTAAAAACTCTTTCCGGTACTCTTCCTGAACACTAGAGATTTGCTGATTATAGAAAAAGAACTTAAAAGCATAGGTCATAGACAAAAGAAGAAGCGCTACCGCAACGACTTTAAAAGCCATTCCTGCACCCTTAAGGACCGACTCATAATCCTGCACGTAAGCAAACTCGCCCCTTCTTAAATTTATCTGGGAGTGGTGTTTCATCGAGGTGATTGCTCTAATACCGATGGCTATGCCTTGCGTCATCTTAGGCATATCATCTGAAAGATCATCGGAGATCTTAAGATCTGTTTGATCGAGTCGGTTATTTGAAACAGCTACTTCCAGGTGATCTGATAGATAAGAATCGAAATTTTTAACCGTTGCCGTACCCCCCGAAAGGAAAATTCCTTCGATGGGCGATTTTTCCCAAGTTTTAAAGGCGTAAAGCGTTCGGCCTAGTTCCTTGACAATTGCGTTAGCCGCCAGCGTCATACGCTCAGCAATAATTTTATCGTCACCTTGTAGATCATGGCCTTTATCGGCTTCGCAAAAAACCTGGCTAACGCGATGTTTGATACGTTGGGCTTCGTTAAAGTCCACCTCAAGGTCACGCGCTAAGAATTCCGTCAAGTATCTGCCACCAAGGTTGATTGAGCGGAAAGTTCTCAAAATATGATCTTGAACGATACATACAGATGTTTTTTCATGCCCGACATCAACCAGCCCGTAACATTTGCCCGGCTCCATCTTTAGATAGGGGCTTAAGTTATAGAAAGCGAGGCTATCAACATCAACCAACTTAGGATCAATGTTAATTCTCTGTAAGTGCTCAAGAAAACTGGCAAGGAAGTTCTTTCGCGTCATAACCACAAGGGCGACGGTTTGGTCTTCGTGAGCTCCAAGGATCTGGTGATCAACGATCATGTCATCAAGGTTAAAAGGAACCACATCTTCAACGGTCGGAATGATCGAACTTTCGATTTTACGCGGGTTATTAAAGGCAAAAGGAATCACCCGGCTTGAAATATACTGCCCAGGCATGGCTGTTACGATACGGTCAGCACGGATATTGTTTTGATCGAAAAGCTGCTCCATACAGGTCGGGACCACCATGTCAGGAGAGAGTTCTTCGATGTGGGGAATGACGTTTTCGTAAAAATTGGCAATCTCATAGGATTTAAATGTGTTGATAATTTCAACAGCTTTGATGGAGTAACTTCCAATATCAAGTCCAATGATCTTTTGCATACAAGGTCCCCAGAATTTAGCCAGCTAGTATTATTTTCTCTCTTGCCAGTCTCAGGTGTCAAACAGGCCAGCTATAACATTTTCCAATATAAAATTTCATAAGAACGTTTGGTCTTAGCTTTCTTCATCTGGCGGCTGTCAAACCTTTGCACAACAGCAGTTAGACGCCTTCGGCGATCCCCTACATCGGCCGTCACATCGATACGGAAAGTGGTTGAGACATCGCTAAACCAGGTTGCTTTGTTTTTAGCAGATTTTGCATCCTTGCCAGTAGGTGCCTCGTAACAATAACTTTCACGCAAAATATCGGCTATCGCTCCATTATAGTTCGTTTTCTCATCATCTCTTAGTTTTCTAGCCAAGGCTACTTTTTCAGCACAATCTTCCGAGCGGCTTTCAGGGATGAGACAGGTAATAAGCTCTCGGCTCACCGTGTTGATATTTAACGTCGGCTCATCGCGGCCTGTCGGCTGGAACGGATAAACGGTGAAAAAAGGCGAAAACACCATGTGAACCTCTTCATCCCAACCCTGAACTTTTTTCAGTTCATCGACCGAGTCGAAAGGGGCATTTTTTGCCTGGTAAGGTGGTTTAAATGCGCTGTAGGGATCATTCTCATCGCTGTAGTCGGTCGTCTCGGCACGATTGTTTCCATCAACATAATCTTTGATAAGATGGAAAAGCTCGTCGGGATTGACTTCCTTTTTCTCTAGGAAAAGCTTTTCGGCTGGGCAGTTAAAAAGCGTTTTCATCATAAGCTCAACGCGGTTACAGCGGCCCTTGTGACAGAAGTTAGGATTGATCTTTGCACTTTCATCACTGACCTCAATGGTAAACTCACCGTCAAAAAGCTCAAGCTGCTGCATGACATC
>CAZBDM010000455.1:322-4403 GCA_964490675.1 uncultured Oligoflexales bacterium | reverse complement strand
CTTTGGTAACTCTACAATCTCTTTAACGATCGCCAAATCAACCTCTACTTTATGCCCCTCGACAAACAAGGCATTAACGTCATCATTCATTATAGACGGGTAAGTGTCAAAATTCCTGGTTAATATCTTCCTATTGTCATCGTTTTGACGGGGTTGAGGTCAATGAGTTGACGGCAACTAAAGGCTATGGAAGTCTGCCTCGATAAAAAGATGAGAAAAGTTAAAGATCGCTTCAACACTATGAAGATCGTAGGATTGTTCTTCGATAGTGATATATCGTGAAGAAATGTGATGGTGCTCATCAAGATCGTTTACTAACTTCTTAACCATCACAGATTCTTGCTTCAATCTTAACTGAAGAGCTTTAAAAGTATCGACCAAAGAAGGATCAATATCTTGTGAATATTTATCGATTTGTTTGATACTGTTCGCAACGTCTGTTTTCAGACTTTTATTAACGATCACACCATCAAGCTTGTAGTGGAAATTTTGCAACTGATCAGCAAGATTGAGGGTCGATCTTACCGATGCTGCCCCAGGGGTCGTCACGATAAAAAATGACGTATCCTCTCTTCCTAAAAGTTTGACGATTTCTTCACCAGACTGATGGAAGCCATCGATGACTTGCTGCATCAGAACAAGAAATTCAGCAAACAAGCTGAGAGCTGCAAATCCGGTGACCTTGGCCACCCCTCCCATCAGCTTTTCACCGACAGATAATAACTTTGAGACACCGAAGCGGCTGGCAATATAGAAGGGTTTAACCATCCAGCTCATCACTTTATGTTCCATAAAACCCGATAGAATATTAGGTCTCTTTAAGAAATCGAGAGCATGGGTATCGGGCGGCGTATCAAGGACGATAAGATCGTACTTACCCGTTTGTGACATTTCTTGAAGCTTAGCAAGCGCCATGTATTCAAGCGGTCCGGCAAGCTTGGTGCTTGCCGCCTGGTAAAGCGGATGTTGAAGAATTTTGTCGGCGCTTTCCGAGTTTTTCGCATGTCGTTTGACCATGCTATCAAAGACAGCTTTTTGATCAAGCATGGCGGCCTCAAGACTGCCTTTTAGTGGTCGCTCTTCGCCGAAGTCAAGATTTTTCAATTCACTACTTAACGACATTCCTAAAGCAGCAGCCAGTCGTTTAGCAGGATCTATCGACAGCAGACCGACATTTAATCCAGCTCTTGCAGCCATAATTGCAATCGCGATTGAGCTTGTTGTTTTACCGACTCCTCCGGGACCGAGCACTACGCAAATGCGCTTGTGGCTGAGGAGATCCGTTAGGTTTTTTGGAGAATCTGTCACTTTAGAGCCTCCAAGAAGGATTTACCAAAACCTTTTTTAAGCGGCTCAGGTATCGCACCGAGTTCCGGAAGCAATCCGATCTCCCCTTTAAAGCCACTTTCCCGAAGTAGCTCGATACCTTCGTGAAGGTTCTTTTGGTTATCCAGTGATCGTTTGATTTTATGACCAAGATAGTCGGCCGCCGGACTTAAAGGATGACTGCTCTTAGCCAATGTATCAAGGGCCGATAAATCGTAATCGGATTCGGGAAGATAGGCCCTGTTGATCAAAACACCAAGCATTTCTGGAGGGGTCTCTTTATCGATCTTTGGAATAAACTCGAGACACTCACTGACCACAAGCTCTTCAGGAATAGCGACATAAACCGCTCCTACTTTACTGTGATCGGCTAAAAAATCTCTCACTCGTTTCACTTCGGCTACGAGAGGTCCACCAAGTCCGGCTCCCATAATGGCATCAGGTGTTGTCATCAAACTGTACATGTGACCCGAGGCAGGTGCATCAAAAACAACAAAGTCATATTTGACTGGGTCTTCAACAACACAAGTGTAATAAATCCGACCCAGTACCATCGTCTCACCGAGACCAGGTATCGTGTGTAAAAATGTACGAACAACGTTATGGCTGAAAATTTTGTCATAGAGCTTTGGCTGCCCAAGACGTTTGACAACATATTCTTCAAAGCAGCAGTGCGAATCTATATTGATTGCCCATAAATTTTCTGCAAGTTGCGTTTCTTTATGGCCGATTTTTGATTGCCCAAAAAGAGGAGGAAGTTGGTCGAGTTCTGAACGTTCGACGAGGAGAGTGCGCAGACCTTTCTCTGCTGCATACTGGGCAATGGCGGCCGATACCAAAGTCTTTCCGATTCCCCCTTTTCCGGTGAGAATCAGAAGTTTCTTCTCTAAAAGACGCTCGACAGCTAACATATTGATCAGGGCCCAAGGTGTTTAAGTAATATTGGCTACCTACGCATTTTGCCGCCACACCTTAACACAAACAACGTGTATTATTGAGCCTTAGAATCAACTTTTTCTTCTTCGCCTTCTTTGTTTGTAACATCCTTCGGCTCGTCGATGGATTTAGTGTCTTCTTTTTCACCTTCCTTGACGCCTTTGCGAAAATTTTTAATACTCTCGCCAATAGCGCCACCGAGGTGAGGAAGTTTTTTCGCACCGAAAAGGAGAATGATAATTCCGCCGATGATTAACAACTCTGGAATTCCTGGTACTCCCATTTTCCTTGTCTCCAAAAAATTAAGTTAAATCAATATATTAGAAAGCCAACAGGCTTTTTAATCAACTCTTTTACAGACCTAAATCGCTTCAGTCATGCCTTCTTCTTCCAGGATTGCAGCTACATAACACCTTGGCAAGCTACCTGGATCAAGCTTTTCTTCGATAGCTGCATGCAAATCATCGTGCTTTCGTGCTCTTTTGAGCTCGTTCGCCAGAGCTTGCTTAGACTCATCGGACATTTGACCACCAAGCTTACTGGTATCGTAACTTATAAAAAACGGATTGCTAAGGGTCAGATCAGCTTCCACTTCCCAATACCGTAAATCCGCTTTGTTTTCAAACTGTAACACAGCTTCGTTAAACGGCTTAATCCTTGTTTCTTGGCCGAGCACCAGTGGTCGAGCGGGGCCGAAGTGACCGCTATTGATCTTTCTCTTAGAGTGATCAAAGAAGGTGACAACCGTCGAAATATTGTCTAATTTTCTAGCACCTTCAACGCTCCTGATCACATGAGCTATATCATTTCTAAGCTGATCAAGGTCGACAGACAACTCTAAACTCGTACGAATCAATAGTTTCATGGTCTGTAAGTGATACCAGATCGCTCGGCTTAAAGACTCACGAACCTCTTTGTCTCCTTCAAATTCATTGAAGACTACCAAATATTCCGATTCAGTAAAACTTAGACCTAAATACCAGGTGGTTTGTCTTGTTTGCCGCAGGTGACCATGCTGCCAAAACTTCAACCAGTCGACCTGATCAAACTGGAACTCTCCAGCTTGATGAACAATACGGTCTCTGTCCTTTGGCTTTTTACTCTCGATCATCAGACCAAGCTGAGACCCAAAGAGATCAAGCTCCATGCGGCTTGCCACTGAGTGACTTTTATAAAGTTCTCCAATATCTTCAACAAAGACAACACCGTTAGTTCCGTCTTGACCGCTAATGGGAATAAGGGCGCTCATGCGCATCCGCCTTGCATCCTTTAGCGGACTTCGCGCTGCCGTCCCACTGCCGGTTGTTGGTGATTCTTCAGAGACAGTCGTTTCTCTTTCTGAACGACTCGAGACTTCCGTTACCATATGAATGGCAACCGTGGCTTCATGGTCCTCTTCTTCAACCTGCGCTTTCGTTTCATCTTCTGACTGATAGAGATGACGTTCGGTTTGCGTGGTTGAAAAAACACTTTGTTCAAGTGATGCCCACGGCATCTCAGGTGTAGGTAAGAATAATGTTGACTGAATATTAATATAAGGTTTGACGAAATTGACAAGAACTTCACCGTCAGAAGGCACATTCTTTGCGTATAGGATTGATTCTTTCGCGACATCTTTTTTAATGACATAAACGTTGGATCCACCGTAGTGATTGAGAAGAAGTTCAACACTTCGCCCTAGGTCATTGAATAAATCTGTTGAACGATGAATCACTTCACTGAGATAGAAAAGATGATCTTGTGCCAAAGTCGTGGGAAAGGTCTGAAATCTTGATTTCAGATCACCGCTCACTTCCGCTTCGACGCCTTTGTTATATTT
>CAZBDM010000455.1:0-312 GCA_964490675.1 uncultured Oligoflexales bacterium | reverse complement strand
ATGTAGAGCTTAAGGTTTTTAAGCTTCATACGAACAGCTGTTTCAAGGGCAGACTTCATATAGTCTTGTTTCTCTGCTTGTCCTTGACTAAACAAATATTCTCCCAGCCAAAAGTAGCCGAGGCATCTGACGATATCATTGTGGCTAATATTAGCGAGGCGTAAAGTTTCGTCGTAGAGTTTTTGACAGTTTGATTTTTTACCTTGGAGTTGCATGACACGAGCACTTAGTAAAGTCTGAACCTCGCGATGAGATTTATCTCTGACGAGTAGCAATCGACTTTCAAGTTTCTTATAAAGGCTGTCGGCTTCA
>CAZBDM010000454.1:0-4438 GCA_964490675.1 uncultured Oligoflexales bacterium | reverse complement strand
AGCTGCTGGTGCTAATCCCTTTTATCAAAGCTTTCAAACTTCTTTTCAGCAGCGTTTTAAAGTGAGTGCAGAAACCGTAGCAACAGCTATTCGCATCGGACATCCTGTCAATATCGACAAAGCTGAAGGTGTCATAAGTGAAACAAGTGGTCTCGTTTCACAAGTAAGTGATCACGAAATTATGGCAGCTAAGTTTGAAATCGATCGATGCGGCATTGGATGTGAACCCGCCAGTGCTGCAACCTTAGCTGGGGTAAAAAAACTTGTCGCTAGCGGTGACATAAGCCCTTCAGACAAAGTCTGCTGTATACTAACAGGCAATATGCTAAAAGATCCTGATGCAATTCTTAAGGCCTCAGAAGACAAGGCGACGGAATCAGCAGTGATTGAAGTTGAGGCCAACCTTTCCGCCATTGAAAAAGTCATTCAACCTTAATCAAAAGAGGGTCAAAATGACGACCCTTTTTGACATTTCATTTTGAGACACTCTTACATCTTTAGAATAGTGATGACCAGCTGGGACGATCGCAGAAGAAGAGACCGTCGTGATGATCGTTGGGACGAGAGAAACTACCGCTGGGAATATTTCGTTTGGAAAAATATACGACTTTTCTTTGATAGAGCATGTCCTATATTTTCTTCATTAAGCTCGATTTTTATTCTTTAATCATTCCAGTAAAGTCCGGATAACTTTGGAGAAAAATTCCTTTTATAATAAGAGTAGATTTAAGCTAAATTTTTTTGCCTAAAAACCGATAAAGGCACAAAATTAATCACGGAATCATAAGATATTTTATTCTTCAAAAGTGTTGCAAAACGCTTTTTCAAGACATTTGCATTTAATCTTAGCGACACACCAAAAATTTATAAGAATTTCATGCTTTGGTCAGTTTTTTATTTAAAGACGGCTAGCATAGGAAGGCCCTAGAAAACGGGTTAGTAGGTTCCATTGAGGTGGGAAAAATGATGTATCAATTATTTTTCTTTGATGATCTCAACAGCTTGAATTCGTCAAAGAGTTAAAAATGGACGATTGTTCATGTTGCTGGCGGAAAAGCTGCTTGTCACTCATGACAATATTCATGTGACTCAGCTCCACGACGCTTAGGTTTGCCATTAGGCAAGAGAAAAGCCTGCAAACTCTCTGGAACTGTAAACAACTTTCAAATCTATATGTGCGTTCTAGAAGATTAACTTTTCGCCCCGTAACTGCAACGCACCTTTTAATACCGAGGCTAGGACAGCCTCGGTATTAACCGTTTAAGACAAATGAAGCTTCCCCAGGGAAGCCTATTTTTTCTCAATGTTTGATTTCGACTATGCAACATCATCGTCGTCATCGACATCATGCTCACTATCGTAATCTTCATCATCTTCGTCATCATCTTCGTCATCATCTTCGTCGTCATCTTCGTCAACAATGCCGTACATCTCTCTATATTTAGCTTCATACTCATTATATTCATTGAGAAGAGCAACATCTGCCATATATCTCTGACTCCAGTATGCTCCCATACTTGACCAATCGATGGCACTAATTCCAAACTCTTCTTGAAGCTTGGCATTAACATCTTCTCCATCATCTGCCCACTTACCCATTGCTACTTGGATCTGAACAAACTTCTCAAATGAACAAGGAGCATCCCCTTCTCCTGGAGCAACACCGACTTCACCATCCATTCCCATATTGACCGCAGCCGCTTGCGCCGCTCCCCCAAACTGGCCAGCACCTGCTTCAGCAAAGTACTTGGCATATTCGGTGGAAAGTGCCGCTAGAGCCATTGGATCTAGTGAGGTATCGCCCATCCTTGCCATCCATTCTTGTGATGCTTCCCGGTAAGTATCTGCATCAACCCCCCATTCTTGGCAGAGATTCTCAAGTCCTTCAGTATCGTCAGCTGCCAATGTTCCAGCTTTTGCAGAGATTTTTGCGTAAGCTTCAAGTGAAACACCGTTGATCGGTTCCATGAGTTCAGAATTACCAGAGGCTGCCGACGACATTGCTTCTTTGGTAAGCCTGTTTCTAGCATTCATTTGACCCTGCATCATTTCTTGTGGATCAACATTATGCTTCATCATCCAAGCATCTCTAACGGCATACAGGTGGGATACTGAATCAAAACCTTCTTCTCTGGCTTTTGCTTCCATCCCTTCTTCACCAAGCTTCATGGCTGCATCTTCAATACTACAGTAGCGGTACCAAAACTCTTCGGCATCCAAATCATCCCAGCCATTCATATCAACATTTTCTGGATCGTAATCATCATCGTCGTCATCATCGTCATCATCGTCATCATCAGCAGCTGCACTAAGATCTGATCCTGTGTCGACAGAATCGAGATCTGTTGCTGATTCTTGTTCTTGATTAAAGTCAGCAGTCATAGGTGTCTCGTCTTCAAGACCTGCATCTAACTCTGGTGCGCTACCTTCTGGAGATTCGCCATCGTCATCACCACTCAACATGCTTCCTAGAGCTGCAGCACCTAATCCAGCTGCCAAGGCTCCACCACCAAGTGCAAGCCCTTTCTTTGTTAAACTTTTATTGCCTTGTTTCATCAGGTTTTTACCAAGACCACCAAGGCCACCGCCACCACCATCTTTTCCTTCTGCTGCTTTCACGGCTTGATCAACTTGGTTCGTACTAACACCTAATGCACCGGCTGCTTCTTTAATTCCGGCTTTTTTCGCCTGGTTCATCAGGTTTTTACCAAGACCACCAAGGCCGCCGCCACCACCGTCTTTTCCTTCTGCTGCTTTCACGGCTTGATCAACTTGGTTCGTACTAACACCTAATGCACCGGCTGCTTCTTTAATTCCGGCTTTTTTCGCCTGGTTCATCAGGTTTTTACCAAGACCACCGAAACCACCGAATCCACCGGGCCCTTGATTGTCGATGTTTTTACTTTTGTCAGATGCAATCTGATTTTCCGCTGCAACCTCAACATTGCCAGGTGCAGTGTCAGCAAAACTCATACCATTAGACGGTAAGTTATGCTTATGGGCAGCAAAGTTTGCATCGTTATCAAAACGAAACGAATCGCGATTAAATTTATTTTGTGTGGAATCATCAAAATTAGAAAATTTACTCGACCGACTAGAACTAATCCCTCGGGTCGCACGACGATACCAGACAAAAACACCTCCACTCCCAACTATGAGAACGATCACACCGAGGATCTTCTTTATTAAATCTTGGGAAGCGTTTTTACCCTTGCTAAGAGCCGTGTTACGCCACTTGTTCATAGTCGATTTTTTTGCCCGAAGCACTTTTCTTGCTCTAGGACGTCGCTTCTTAGTTTTCTTTTTCGTCGACTGACTTATCAGTACCCTTTTATTTGAATTGAGAGAAGACTCCGCAAAAGCAATATTTCCTGCTCCCACAAAGCCCGGTAGCGATGTCAGTACTAGTGCAGCACATATAAGTATTTTCACTAACAAAGACAAGAGATCACCTTCTCATTCAAAATTTAAGAATACAGGAGGGTTATCGGTAGTATTCCCTAAAAAGTGAGTTTTTGAGTCGTTGGAAAGGCTGATTTGATTTGGTTTTTTGAAAAAAATTCCAGAAAAATCATTTCAATTTAATATAGTTTGAATTGCGATGAGACGCGAGTCTTGGAAGTGTCTCTTTTTTAAAGTATTAGCTCGCACATTATTTCGAAAATCAAAGAATCATTGATCATTGGCTTTTTCGCCGTATCGAAGCCTTCTAAATTCCAACCACAGATAAGCAATAAGAAGGGCTAAAATAAACCTTACCTCACTATCTTGGAATGCGTTTTGGGTTAGTGACGCAAGAATAAATGCAGGAATTGTTTGAGCGATCGCAAAACAATAAACTGAGTCTTTTCTAAAATTCCAAGACTTCAGCATGTTCCAACCAAGCCATGAGACAAAAAGTATGACCGAACAATACCACCGTTCGCCCAGAACTGTAAAAAAGAGTTATGAGCGGCATACTGTTTTTTAATATCTGTCAGACCTATGCGCTCATAATACTGGCTACGATAAGCTTTTCTTAAGTCAATTCCATGACCAATGAATGGTTTTTCCTCGACCATCAACCAATGAGCATGCCAGAAAGCAAGGCGATCATCAGCATATCCAGACTGGTTATCAAAGTTTCCAGTAAATGTAGCTTTAATTTTATGAGAAACAGGATTCGGTGTGATCATAGTGCCTACAGAAAAAGTCGCAATGAGGAGAAAAGCACCGAACCTCATCTTTCCTTTTAACGAATAAAAGATATTAAAGACGAGCACCAACAAAGCAACTGCTAATACTGTCCTTGACTCACTTGTGTAAAGACATACGGCAATCCCAGTAAATAAAAACCAAGAATAGATATCCTTAGGTTGAGAAAAAAGCCGCACAACCGCAAACGGCCATAACAGCAGAACCGAATAGGCAAAAGTAAGGGGGTGAGAATACAAACCTC
>CAZBDM010000453.1:0-4438 GCA_964490675.1 uncultured Oligoflexales bacterium | reverse complement strand
ATGAATGGACAAAAAAATAAACCTATGTTTCTAGCTGTTTAGGTGAAAAAACATAGGTTTAGTGTTTTGTTTTTCGACTCTCAAAGAAGGGTCTCGCGTCATGTTCCTTTCAGAGCTGCCAGCCTCTCGATAAGAGGAGGGTGAGAGTGATACATTCTAGAGTAAAGAGGGTGAGTGATCGGCATAGCTGAATTCGATTGTCTTAACTTGATAAGAGCGTTGGTCAATTCTTCATGGCCGTTCATGTGCTGTTTAGCAAAGGCATCGGCGGCAAATTCGTTCTTGCGTGACAGCCACGATGACAACGGTTGCAGGTAGAAGTCTACAATACCAAACCACATCGTAAAGACGATTAACGCTGCAAAGTTGCTAATTTCAGAAAATGAGAAGGCTGTGTAGAAATCTTTAAGGGGAAGACAAAGACTTAAGACATAAAACATTATACCAGTCATGATAATGCTTCTGATAAGAGCTGTACGGACATGATGAAGCTTGAAATGGCCGAGCTCGTGAGCAAGAACAGCAACAATTTCTTTGGGAAGCATTGAATCAACGAGAGTATCAAACAATACGATTTTCTTCTTGCCAAAAACCCCAGTGAAGTAGGCGTTTCCGTGGCTACTTCTTTTCGATGCGTCCATGATTGAGATTCCAGAAGTTTCAAAGCCGATCTTTCTAGCGAGACTAAAAATCTGTTCTTTCAGTTCGCCTTCTTCAAGAGGCTTAAATTTATTAAAAAGAGGTGCCAAAAGAGTCGGGTAGATCCATGCAGTAAGAATACTGAAGCCGCTAACAGCTGCCCATGCCCAAATCCACCAGTAGGTCCCCATCTGCTCCATAATCCATAAGATACCAAAAAGTAATCCACCCCCTAGAATAACACCCAGGATGACACCTTTGATGCGGTCTGAAATAAATCCTGATGGTGTTTGGCGGTTAAAGCCATGCTTCTCTTCAATCTTAAAGGTGCGGTACCAATCAAAAGGCGTTGAAAAAATCATCGAGAGGACGCCGAGTAGTCCAAAGAAAACGAGACCTGTACTGATCGCTCCTCCAGACCATTGCGAGCTGATCGACTGTGCAAGAGATTCGAGAAGTCCAAGACCACCGAGTGCAATAAAGGCGAGAGTGACCAGGGTTGATAAGACTGTGCTAAAAGCGGAGAAGCGATACTTGTCTTCAGTGTAGTTGAAAGTCTTTTCAAACTCTTCATCGCTAATTTTTAAGGCTTCGCAGGCAAGCTTTTTTTGATCTTCGCGTCTATAGTAATCACGGTTTATTTTTGCCAAGTATTGCTCGAAGGCAAGCTGGACGAGTTTTAAAATAATGAACAGAACTAACAGATAAGCCACCGTCAGAATCCTCCGGTTAAGGTTCATTAATCAAAAGGCTTTTCAGACTACATTGACACCAGCAATAAGCCAACATAATTTAGAACGGCGGAATAGAAGGAAAATTTAGTCATGCAGCTATCTGAGCAGGAAAAAATAAGATATCGCAGACATCTTGGTCTCAAAGAAATTGGTGAAAAAGGTCAGATAAAGCTGAAAAACGCTTCCGTGCTCCTTGTGGGAGTCGGTGGGCTGGGCTCAGCAACCTCTCTTTACCTTGCCGCTGCTGGGGTCGGACGTATCGGTCTGATTGATTTTGATATCGTTTCTTATTCTAACCTACAAAGACAAGTGATTTATAATACTGAAGATTCTGGGAAATATAAGGTAGAAGTCGCTTCCAAAAGGTTGCGTGCTCTCAATCCAGAAATCGAAGTCACGGTCTACTCTAGGCCACTGCAAGCCTCAAATGCCCTCGAAATAATTAGTCAGTACGATCTTGTTATCGACGGAGCTGATAACTTCGCTACCCGCTATTTGGTTAACGATGCCTGCTATTTTTCTAAGACTCCAAATGTTTCTGCAAGCGTGATGGGGTTTGAAGGGCGGCTTTCGATTTATTGCGACGAAAATGGACCTTGCTACCGCTGCCTTTACCCCGAGCCCCCACCAGAAGGTGCCGTCCCATCCTGTGGAGATGCAGGAATCTTGGGGGTCATCCCAGGTATTTTTGGAACTTTGCAGGCTTCTGAAACACTTAAGTTGATTTTAGGTGTAGGACAACCTCTCGTCGGGCAGTATTTGATGTTCAATGTCCTCGACATGAAAATGTCAAAGTTACCTTTAAAAAAGCAGAAAAACTGCCCTCTATGCGGGGAGAACCCTAAGATTGACGCCATCGAAACTGAGAAGACCAGCTGTAAAATGTCTCCCCAGCGCGATCTTAACCAAATGACACCGAGAGATTATTTGGCGATGTCTAAAAAGGCAGAGTACCAGCTCATTGATGTACGAAGGACTGACGAATACACCAGTGACCATATCGAAGGTAGCATGCTTGTTCCTTACGAAGAACTTGGAGAACGCTACCGAGAGATATCCTCCGAAAAACCTCTCCTTGTTTATTGTCGAACGGGCCGTCGAAGTTGTGAGGCGGCTCATTTTTTGATCTCAAAAGGCTACAATGATGTGACTAACTTAGTGGGCGGGCTCGAAGCCATTCGGGAATTTGAAAATCTTTGATCCAACAATATCAAAAAGATCATGCAAAACAAGACGTTGTGTGTTTAAATTAGTTGCAAAGGGAATTAAATCCTCGTTCTACCGATAAAACCTACGACCTTACTGATAAGTAAGTATTTAGGTGTGGTAAAGTTCAGGAACTTAAGGAAAATTAGGGCTTTTACGATTACTTTTGGCTTTGATTAGGAATAGCCCCCAAAATAATGTATAGATTTGAGACCGTTTAAGGATTCACTTGAGGTACTAAGGAGATTTAATATCATGTCAGAGTCTGACCAAGCAACTATCAAAATCGTAGTCATCGACGATCATGAGATCGTTCGCAACGGTCTCGTCGCCATGATGAACGCCCAGCAGGACATGACCGTCGTGGCTGAGTGCGGTGATGCAGATTCTGGTCTTGAGAAAATATTAGAAACCAACCCTGATATTGTCGTTACCGATATTGCCATGCCGGGGGGATCTCCTTTTGAAATGGTCGACAAAGCCAAAGAAAAGTTGCCTGCATTGAAAGTGGTGTTTCTGACAGCTTTTTCTACTGACGGCAACCTTGTGCGCTCGATGCGTTCAGGTGGTTCTGGTTTCGTTACAAAAGTTGATCCCATAGATACTTTGATTCAAAGCATTCGTATCGTTAATAGTGGCGAAACTTTTTTCAGTGATGAAGCGAAAAAGCTCTTCGTCGATAAAGAAGGTGGGGCTATTGGAGAAGAAGAGTTTACAGCCATGTCAAAAGGTCTTCCTAAGGGTGTGACCGTAAGAAAAGAACTCCTTAGCCCAAGGGAGATTGAAGTCCTTTGTTGTGTTGCTAAAGGAAGCACAGCTAAACAAATAGCTGACGCTCTTCACATCAGTGCAAAAACTGTCGAACGACACAAGTCAAATATCATGGCGAAGCTTGAAATTCACTCTCAGGTTGATCTTGCAAGATACGCCATCCGCGAAGGATTAATTTCTCCTTAATCTTAGTGCGATTCTTCCTGGCCGGTTAAGACGGGATGTTGTGCATCTAGTGCAGAGTCACTCTGCAGTTGGATGCGCTCCAATTTATCAAGCGAACGATCAAGCATTCTTCTGCGTGTTGTTGTTAAAGCTTCGTATTCTTTTTGAGTGTCACTGATCTTCTTGCCGAGAACCTCAAACTTGCTGCTGTACTTTTCCCATTGATTTCTAAATTCAGACATTTGTTTAAGAATTTCTCCGGAAGCTTTTTCAATAGCAAAATAATCTACTGCCTGCCTGATAACAGCCAAAACAGCAAAAAGAGTCATTGGTGAGCAGGAAATCACTTTGTTTTTGATGCCTTCATCGAAAAGAGCAGGGTCTTCACTTTGTACGAAGGAAAAGACTTGTTCGTGAGGGATAAACATGACGACACAGTCGACGGTATTATCACGAGCACTGATATAGTCTCTTGTTTGAAGTTCCTTTAGGCGAGCTTTAACGTCCCGAAGAAAAGCTTTTTTGAAGGTTTCCTTCTCAAGGTCATTTTCAGCTTCAATAAAACGTAAATAATTAGCGATCGGAAATTTAACGTCCATATTAAGGCGCATTTCTTGGGGGAGAAGAAAGGTATAATCGGGACGGCTGCCATCGTTTAAGGTCTTTTGCTTAGTATAATTAACGTTTTCAACAAAACCAGCTAATCTTAAGATATCTTCTGCGATGCGCTCACCCCAATACCCACGAGCCTTTGAATTGGTCAGAACGTTTTTCAAGCTCGTTGTTGTTTCTAAAAGGGCTGAGGTTTGTTGGTTGGTTTGTTTTATCTGAGTGCTCAACTCACTGTAGCTGTGAATACGTTCCTTTTCAAATTGCTGAAGAGCATTCATAACTGATGAAAGATTTTGATCCATCTTTTTTAG
>CAZBDM010000452.1:4067-4442 GCA_964490675.1 uncultured Oligoflexales bacterium | reverse complement strand
GATGCAATCAATCAACTAAACGGAAAAAACTTTGATGGTAGAGACATCATGGTAAACGAAGCTAGAGAACGTGCCCCGCGCTCACAATCCTATGGCTCATCTCGTTGGTAATGATGTTATTAAACGATGAACTGATGCTAATTTTTAGCATCAGAATAAAGGAGAAGCGCTTTGCACAAAATCTATGTAGGTGAACTACCGTGTAACACAACGGAAGCGAGGTTGAGTGAGTTATTTGCAGACTATGGTACGGTAGTGAGCTCAACGATTATTGCAGATCTTGAAACAGGGCTTAGCAAAGGCTATGGATTTGTTGAAATGTCGTCAGATGACGAAGTAAAAATAGCGATTAAAAACTTAGATGGCTCATCTTAT
>CAZBDM010000452.1:0-4057 GCA_964490675.1 uncultured Oligoflexales bacterium | reverse complement strand
GAAGTATCGTCGTTAATCAAGCTAGGCGCCGCCCGCCCGGTCATTCATTGTCTTTCTTCCGCTGGTAGTCGCACTGATTTCTTACCGATCAATAACAAATAGTGATCATACTTAAATCAGATTCCAATATTTGGTTTGCTAGTCAAAAAAAAGTGAAAGTTCAAGATCGTTTTCGGTGGGTAAACCCAGTCGCGTTTCTAAATATGGGTTTAAAAATGTAAGTCCCGCTTCGGTTGCGACTAAAAGCCAACGACTGAAATCTCTTAAAGTTCTATGACTGCCAAGTCGCGTAAGGTGAGATTCTAAGGCTCTAAAACTAATATCCTCCCCTTGCAGCTCAACTGGCATATCCTCAAGAAGGCCAATGCTAACAGCTAATCTGATAACTTCTATCCCTAGCATGGCTTGATCTAGCATAGCTTCTCTACTAAAATGATAAACTTTCTGATCAAGATTGCTTTTGCGGATAAGTGCTTCTTCAAATCTAGATAAATTAATTCTGGCAGATTCGATAAATGTTAATTCCTGCCAATTTGTAAAACGCGACATTTCCTTTTGAATGCGACGTTGCGGTTGAAAAACGCTGGCCTCTAAGGAAGCAGTAATGGGAGTGAGGTTTGCGATTGTTAATTCTCTCACCGTTTGTAATCCGTAATAGTGGTCTAAAGCAATTCTAACAGCAATTTTTTCAAGTCTTTCTAGCTCGTTTTCACTTTCTATTGAAGCAAATTCAGCAGAAAGTTGTTCAGAAATAGCCGTTAGGTTAGCGATAGCTTCGGCAAGTTCTGGTATATTTTGTGCGTGTCTTGATTGATATAGATAACGAATAGCGATCAACTCCAAGGCTGGTCGAATAGCTGTAATAAAGCGAGACTCTTTTTCTTTTAGTTTCAAGCTTGTTAAGTATGCGTATGTAATTAAGTCTGGATGATCGAGTATAGAGGGCAGAGACTCATGGGGTTGCCCACTCGTTACAAGCCTTAAGCGAGGAGGGGTTGATTTACCAGTTGTTGAGGTCTCACAATTACGATCATCGGCCCATCCAATCTGCTGAGAAAAAAACAATAAGAATGTTAATAACAATCGAATTTTCATTGATGATTTTACTTTGTGTTGGAAAAGGTGGAACAGAGCATTTACAGGGATAGGCACGTAAAAATAACTGTCAAAACATACTTCTTGGTACGGCAAAACTCAAGTTTTTATTCTTAACCAGCAAAAATTTATCGTTTTTATTTGAGGCTTACTAGACCTTGATGGCGCCGCCCATTGCTTATGCTGCATCTGAAAACAAGATGGTTGCAGGTTTTTCACTAGGCTGCTTTTTGGAGGGCTTTTAAAGCAGCTTTAGCTTTGGCAAAGTCGGGTTTGATCTCCAAGGTCTTCTCATAATAGAACTTTGCTTCTTTGATTTCATTTAATTTTTTATGGGCAAGAGCAATGTTGTAGTAAATGGCATAGGCAAATTCACTGTCTTTAACTTCTTCAATAACTTGCATATACATTTTCAGGGCACCTGCAACATCATTGTCCTTAGATAGTTTTACACCTGCATTATTGATGAAAGAGATAAACTCTTTTTTACTATGAGTTTTTTTAAGGTCTTGTGCTAAGCTGGAAAAATCACCCTTTTTGATGTTGATGTTTGCCTTGATTTGACTTGCACCTTTACTTTCCTTGTCTAAAGATTTTAACTTTTCGCCATATTCTTCAGCTTTTTTGTAATTTTCTATTCCTACGTTTGAAATTCCGGCGTTGGTGAGGAGTTCAATGTTGTAAGGATTGTTTTCAGCGAGTTTGTCCATCATTTTTGCCGCAACTGCGAAGTTGTTCTCTGCCATAAAAGTTTGTGCAAGGCGGTAGCTTGCTGAACTGCATTTTGGGTTGATTTCTATGGCTTTTTCGTAGTGTTTTCTTGCTGCGCTGTAGTCCTTTTTCGCACGTTCCACATCACCAAGAACAATGTAGGATTTTTCAGATTGAGGATTGTCGCCATAGAGTTTTTGCGCCATCATCTCCGCCATTTCGATGATACCGTTATCAAGGGCACTACGGGCTTGTCTGTAAGTTTTTTCAAACTCAGAAAGGTTAGATTCCGTGTCGATGATTTGTTTGATTTTTTCTTCGATTTGCCCTTGGCTTACGGAACCAATAAGAACATGAGGTAACTCGAATTCTGTAAGAAAAGTCAGTAGAGCCTGATCGATTTTATCTGCTACGAAAAGAATCGTTTCTTGTCCGTAGTTACCGCAAGTATGAATTTTCTGAAAACAAATGGGACCATTGAGAGGCTCGACTTCGTGTCGGATGATAAATAATTGATGTTGGGTTTTGAGAGCTTCATCATGTGCTTCCTGGCTGTTGGTAAACGCGCTGATATCTTCGAAGCCAGATTTTTTTAAGGACTCACTGAATAGTGTCACTTCGCTTTGATCTTTTAGAATCAGCATGACTTTTGAATGTGTGTTAATCATATCTTTTCCGTAATCCTAAGTCGTTGGTTCACCTCACGTTATCTTGATTCGGAGTTGACGCATGATTTGTTTAGATTCAAATTGTTAATTTATAGAAATTCCGATGATTTCTTTAGAGATCAGGCGTCAGCTGCGTCTTCTTTGAAAACGCTCCTCGATTTGGCCTATCATTGCTCGATTGGAAGAGGGGCATGGTGTAAGAAGAAATTTTTCGAAAGGTATCGATGGTGATCACTTCAGTGCAATGCTTGCGGCCGGTGGTAAAAATCTGGCAAAGCTTCGTACATTAATATCTTTTTGTCGTTATTTTTTCGAATTTTTTATGAAGTTATGCGCCGCAACCTTTCTCAAAGGAGATTGAGAAAAACAACGAATACAGTGGGATAGGGCGGTGTAAAAGACCCAGGGTTAAGTCAAATGAAAAGATTGGTTATATAGCCTTTCTGTGAGTCCATCAAATCAGCACAGCTTCCTTTGATTTTGACAAAAGATACAATGAAAATCGCCACAAAGAGGTCCCTGGTTGGAATTGTCAAAGTCCTGATATATAAGATGATGACGCGCCATTAGCCGTCCTGGCTGTAACACGGATGTACTCATAAAAATTGACGTTTGAAAGGCTTTTTTGTGAAAAAACTTGTGTTTTTATTAGCACTGTTCGCCGTTAGTTGCTCACCTGAAGGAATTGACTCGGCTTCTGAATCTGCTCTGTCTTCTACCAAGACGCCCGATCTAATCGTTTCGAAAGTTAATGAAATCGAGGACATGACCTATTCACAATGCGTTTCCAAGATCAGAGAAGTGACCGATCGTGTCAAAAATTATCGCCCGATTGATTTTCTCCCTCAAGATACTGCGAGTCAAAATGAGCTCGTAAGACGAAGTGACGAGCTTGTCGGAAAGTTTTGGCAGGGAAGGTTAAAGATTCGAGCTAAGTTAAAAGAGTTTTTTGACGCACATGGTTTTAATATCGACCCAGAGTGTATTCGTTACATGCGTCGGGCTCAGAGATATTTAAGAGCTGCCGAAGATATCCTGGCCGATTGGAGCTACCGGAAAAGAAACATCATCGCAAACGAAAAATCTTTTCAAGGTGGTTACCCCCAGCTTCTCACTGAGGACGGAAGGCTGCTGGCGAGAGGCGATCTTTCCTCTTACTCGTCAAAGTACATCGACAGTCAATCGGGAGCTTTCAGGTTTAAGGCTGGTGATGTCTTGATGGTAAGAGGAAGCAACTTTATCAGCTCAACTATCGCCAGAATTGGTGACGAAGAAGGGCAATTTGCTCACGTTGCTATCGTTCATGAGAAAGAAGACGGTACGCAATACCTTGTTGAGTCACTCATTGAAACGGGTATTATCACGCGTAAGATGTCGGATTGGTTGGCTGAGCAGCTCGAAACGCGTGCGGTGGTCTATCGTTTTCCCGATCAGGCCGTCGCTAAAGAGGCAGGTAGAGTTGCTTTCGGGTTAGCAGCTCAAAATCTACCTTATGACTTCGCTATGGATAACAGCGATCGTTCTAAGGTCTTTTGTGCCGAATTAATCACGATCGCCTTCCAAGAGGCACATAAAACGGTACA
>CAZBDM010000451.1:0-4443 GCA_964490675.1 uncultured Oligoflexales bacterium | reverse complement strand
TAAAACAAGCGGTTGATGGCATACAATTTGTAAACCTATAGACAAGCGCGCAGCCTTAAGGCATTTTGCTTGAACGGTTTGCTTAATGAATTGAATAAGAAAGGATGATCAATGTTGCAGGATATCTTGTACGCACTGCTAGGAGGGGTGATTATCGGTCTAGCAACTTCCTGGCTGCTACTTTTCCAGGGAAGAATCTTCGGCATTTCAGGTATTGTCGCGGGTATTTTAAAGCCTAATGGATCCGATGCTATTTGGCGAATTGTTGCCGTTGCAGGACTCATTTCTGGGGGAGTTGTTCTGACGCTTTTTGGCTTCCCGGCTTTTTCGGAACAACCTATGAATCCTAATTATATGACTGTCCTTGCAGGTCTTGTTGTTGGCTACGGAGTAAGGCTCGGCTCTGGATGTACGAGTGGCCACGGCATCTGTGGTATCAGTCGTTTATCGCCACGGTCAATTCTTGCGACTTTGACTTTTATGGCAACCGGCATCATTACCGTCTTCGTTTACAGGCATCTGATCTTAGGGGGTGCGTAATGAAATATTTGATCACTGTTTTTATAGCAGGACTTACTTTTGGTTTAGGACTTGGAATCTCGGGCATGACTCAGCCAGCCAAGGTTATCGGCTTTCTTGACATCTTTGGCAACTGGGATCCATCTTTGATGTTCGTCATGGGTGGTGCACTTATGGTCCATTTCGTTGCCTATCGACTGATAATGAAACGAAACAGTCCTCTTTTAGCTCCCAAATTTCTCGCTCCAACCAAGCGAGACATCGATGTCCCGCTCCTCGTTGGTAGCGGTATCTTTGGAATCGGCTGGGGAATTGGCGGTTTTTGTCCCGGACCAGGCCTCGTTTCTCTTGCTTCAGGCAACATGGATGCGGTTCTTTTTGTCGGAGGGATGATCGGCGGCATGTATTTGTTTGAACTAAGAAACATGCTGATCCACAAGAAAACCGGCGGTATCAACACTCAAAATGGAAATGTAAATCCTTCAGATAACAATAACTCTATCGCACGGGGGTAGTGAACATGGAAATCAAAACCTTTTATCATCCTAAAACTTTCACTTTAACTTATGTTGTGTACGATCCAAGTACCAAAGATGCTGTAGTTATCGACCCAGTTCTTGACTACGATCAAAAAGCTTCCAAGACCGACACTAAATCTATCAACGATGTTGTTCGTTTCGTCAAAGACGAAGCACTCGAACTGCATTATATCTTGGAAACTCACGCCCATGCTGACCACTTAACCGGCGCTCAAGATCTTAAAAAAGTGTTCCCAAACGCGAAGAACGCTATCGGTACGAAAATTCGCATCGTCCAGGAAACCTTCAAAGGTATCTTTGATCTCGGAGATAACTTTAAGACCGACGGCAGTCAATTTGATGTTCTTCTCGAGGATGGCGAAGAAGTCAAAGCCGGAACTCTTAAAATCAAAAGCATCGAAACCCCCGGACATACACCTGCTTGTGTGAGCTTTTTGATCAACGACGAAGCTCTTTTCACTGGCGACGCGCTGTTTATGCCAGATTTTGGCACAGGTCGTTGCGACTTCCCTGCTGGGGACTCAAAAACCCTTTATCAATCGATTACCAACAAGATTTATGCACTGCCTGACAATGTAAAAATCTTTGTTGGTCATGATTACCAACCGAAAGGTCGTGCACTGGCTTACGAAACAACAGTCGGTGAGTCAAAAGCTAAAAACGTTCAGCTCAACGCTGAAACATCGGAACAAGATTTTGTCTCGATGCGCGATGCAAGAGATAAATCGCTCGAAGCACCAGTACTCCTGTTACCAAGCGTTCAGATAAATATCAACGCCGGTAAGATGCCAGAAGCCGCTGCCAATGGACTTAGTTACCTGAAAATCCCTATCACTGCTAGGGACTAGTATATAAATTGCGAAACTCATCGTTCACCTCTCGGTCACCATGGTCGAGAGGTTTTTTTATTCTCTTCTACAGCAAGCCTTGCTATGATCACTTGTTCGAGGATAGATCGATCCACTTTTTTATCAGGGTCCATGAAGGCAAAAAAATACAATTTCATAGGACACGTACAGGGGGTAGGTTTCCGGTGGACGGCTCTGCAGTGTAGCGAGGGCATTTCTATTGTTGGTTACGTCAAAAACCTACCTGACGGCAGTGTCGAACTCTGGGCGCAAGGCTCTGAGAAAGATATCGCAACTTTCATTAACAAATTATCCACCAGAATGGCTGGTAAAATCAGCCAAGTGAGCGCGCAAGAACAATCGTTAGATACATTCGACTCGTTTCAGATTGAAAGGTGAAATTATGGCAAAAACACTTTCGACGATGAAAGACTTAGGCACTCCTGCACCGGATTTTAAGCTCCCCGATCCATCCGGTAAAGTTTACGGTCTCGATGACTTTAAAAATGCACCCGTTTTGGTCATGATGTTTTTATGCAATCATTGCCCCTATGTCATCCACGTCCGTGAACAGCTTTCTGAGCTAGTAAAAGAGTACCAAAGGAAAGGCGCGGCATTTGTCGGTATCAGCTCTAACGATGTCGAGCATTACCCTGATGATCGTCCAGAAAAAATGGCCGAGATCGCTGAACAGTGCGGCTTCAGTTTTCCATACCTTTACGACGAAAGCCAGGACGTTGCGAAAGCCTACGAGGCTGCTTGTACACCTGATTTTTTTATTTACGATCACAGAAGACATCTCGTTTACCGCGGTCAAATGGATAATGCTCGCCCTGGTAACGATGAACTAAATGACGGCCGTGACCTTAGAATGGCTCTCGATTTAGCACTTAAAGGCCAACAAATCAACGGTCCTCAAAAACCTTCAATGGGTTGCAACATAAAATGGAAAAAAGGTGCCGAACCGTCCTACTTTCGATGAGACAAGCTTAAAAGCGTCAAATCGTTGACGCTTCCCTCATTCCTCAGCTCCTGGACCTCCACCTCGACCCAATTATTTCAGGACGTTAAGATGTTTTACAAAGCTATTACAAAGCGGTGACCTTCTCATTACAGACCCTTACCGAAGATTCTTTTAGACTCACGAGGTACTGGCAGACGCGACGCTTAGAAACCTTCTGTCTTTATCTGCTCCAGTTTATAAAGGATTCTTTAATGGTCTATGCCAATTTTTCAAAAAGCCCCCGTATTCTCTTTATGATCGCCATGCACCTGCTTGCATTTGGAGCGATCTTCCATTTTTCTTGGAGTGCAGTGGCAATCTTTGCATTGATGTACTGGGTCACCGCATGTTTGGGGATCACTTTTGGGTTTCACAGGATGCTCTCACATAGAACTTTCAAAACCCCAAAGTGGGTGGAGAGATTCTTCGCATTTTGCGGAACTCTGGCTGTGCAAGGAACGATCAAAACCTGGGTCGCACATCACCGTATGCATCATGCAAACACCGATACACCTCTCGACCCGCACAACGCCCGCAAAGGCTTTTGGCATAGCCACTTGACTTGGATGTTTATCGATCACGAAGTTTTTGATGACGAAAAAAGAATCAACCGCTTCGCTCGCGATATCACAAGTGATCCTTGGTTAAACTTCCTTTCCATTCCGATCGTTATGATAGGTATCCAGGCCTTATTGGGTGTAGCTTTCTACTTTATCGGCGGATGGCCTTGGGTTTTCTGGGGTATTTTCCTGAGACTCGTAGCTGTCTACCACATCACATGGTTTGTCAATAGCGCCACTCATAAGTGGGGATACCGTAATTTTGAGTCGGAAGACCTTTCGACCAATAACTGGTGGGTGGGTATTTTGGCCTGGGGCGAAGGCTGGCATAATAACCACCATACCTACCAAGACTCCTGTAAGTCAGGGTACCGATGGTGGGAGATAGATATGACTTACTGGATCATCAAAGCACTGAGCTACTTAGGTCTTACCTACGATTTGAAAATACCTGAAGAGATGATTTATTCGAAAGACAAAGATTCAATCATCAGAGAGCCAGAAGTTACACCCGCCCATCACGGCGCGACCGGGAAATAAATCAAAACACAGGCCTACAAGATCTTGTAGGTCTTTTTTTTCTGACCATTCAGTGACATTTTGAACTTTGTCTCATCTTTTATTATCATGTTGAAGTCCACTCACATTAAAATTTTTCTCAGGTGCTGGATCCATGAAGGGTAAAATTGCTATTGATCAAAAAGCGGCATGGGTTCTTGCAATCTTTGCTGGCCTCATTATCTTTGGAATAGGCTACTTCCTGATTAAACTTGCTGCACAAAACTATGCTGAAAGAGCAACTGTGAAAGTCGATCTTAATGAAGATCTTAACCAAGCCAACGATGCTTTTGAAAAGTCGCATAGCTCAAAAGATGTTCTTGAAAGCAAAGATCCTCCCCAAAAAAATATCGCCTCTTGGAGCTACAGCAAAGAAACAGGTCCGCAATATTGGGGTAAACTTTCACCTGACTTTG
>CAZBDM010000450.1:0-4446 GCA_964490675.1 uncultured Oligoflexales bacterium | reverse complement strand
GGGCTGAATGCCTTTTTAGACAAGATTTAAAGATATCATCATAATGTCGGTCGTTGACCGCAAAACACTACAAAATTATCCATTTAAATAGGGAGTTTCGCCATGGCGAAATTAGAATTCGAAGGCAAATCTTACACAAACCCCGAAGATATTAGGTCTGTTTTAGCTGACTTACAGATTCCTTACGAAAGGTGGGGGGTCAGAGATGGTCCACTTGGTGACGATGACGAGGCTCTTAAAGCTTACGACGCGGAAATCAAGGAACTGATGACCAATCGAGCTTATCAAACCTGCGACATCGTCTCCCTGAACAAAGACATGGAAAATCTCGAAGAGATCTGCCGTAAGTTCGACAAAGAACACCACCACACAGAAGACGAAGTGCGCTTTACTATTTCTGGAGAAGGAGTTTTCGAAATTAATTCTAGCGATGACTCAAAAACAGCCAAGTTTACCGCTGAAGCTGGTGATTTGATCATTGTTCCAGCACAACGACGCCATCTTTTTTATCTGACTGACAAGAAAAACATCCGTTGCATTCGGCTATTCAAGACGCAAGAAGGCTGGCAAGCAATCTACGAAAAGCACTAAGAATGGACAGCAAAATATTATTTTGTTTGGTCTTGACAAAAAGAGGCTGAAGACTGACTATGATTTGTCAACAATTCTGGAACAACGCTTCATCCGATGGCGAATTGATTTCGCGACATGGCATTATTTAGGCGAGTGAAAGTCTGTTATCCAAGGCTTACTCCCAGCTT
Organism: uncultured Oligoflexales bacterium; assembly: GCA_964490675.1. Classification (GTDB taxonomy): domain Bacteria; phylum Bdellovibrionota_B; class Oligoflexia; order Oligoflexales; family JAWKNZ01; genus CAZBDM01. Next base: position 3,685 of record CAZBDM010000450.1, on the reverse strand, counting down.
ATCAACATGTTATCCACAGGCTGTGGGTGGACGAAAAACAACCATAAGTGATTGAATATGCAAGACAAACTAGAGCTTTCACACGACGACCAGTTGTCAGAATTAAAGAAATTAACAACAGCAAAGAGTTTTTTGGGGAGAGAGTTTCTAACGTGGCTTTGGTGGTTATCAGAATCCCCTGAAAAAAGCTTTACGATTAAACCTTCCAGCGGCGGGACAACTTACGAAGGCGAACTATGGATTGAAGATCGCATCAAACTCCAATCGCTCGTTTCTAAAAACCATGAAAACGCAATTAGAGGAGGGGACCCAAGCCGAAGTGCTGAAGCTGCTGCTGCTCTCTCCGATGGCAAACTTGCAAAAGAACTAAAAGTAGGCATCCATATCAAAGGTTACGGCGACTTTATCACAAGCCTTACGGCAAGCGACCTCGATCCGCGCTCTCTTCAGTTGCCTAGTATCGACGATATAGAAGATGTCTCCCTTGAAGTCGAAAACATTGCAGCTATTCGTATGGAGCAAGTGACTGTCTTTTATCAGGTCCTCGATGGCCTGTTTTTAATGTTTCTTTCCGAACGCACCGATCCTAGCTGGGACAAGAGTGGACTTGCTAAACTTAAAAAGTGGATCAAAGAACGTAAAATTGCTGGACCAGAGGGTACCTTGCACTGATGAAAACTTTGCTTACCAACTTCAAATCACAGGTCAAGCAATCCATCGATATTATCTTACAATACCCACCGGTCCATCTCTCCGTGCATGTCTTACTCACTCTAAAAAATGACATGACTCGTAGCGACCTTATGAAACAAGCTAGCGGCATGGCTTACGTCACCCTTTTGTCGCTTGTGCCCTCCTTAGCAGCCGTATTTGCTCTTATCTCCGTATTCACACCACTGGTCGGAGAGGGAGGCGCCCTAACTGAGAAGCTACAAGCGCTCATTATCGAAAACCTCGCACAAGGTGCAGGTCAACAAGCAAGTGTTTATCTCAATGAGTTTATTGCATCGCTTGATATTACCAAGATCGGAATTTCTAGTTTCGTAGGACTCTTGGTGACCCTGGTTCTGCTATTAAGGCAAATTGAAGCCGCTCTTAACCGCATCTGGCAGGTTAGAAAAAACCGCAACGTCTTTACAAGGTTTATTTACTTTTGGACTTTTTTGACATTAGGAACCTTCGCAGGCTCAGTTGCTTTCGGGGTAATCTCTGGCTTCGATTTATCAGGGCTATCCGAGGTTAGCCAATATAAAGCTCCTGAGACTGTTTCTGTTGTGGGCAAAAGCCTTATTGGTTTAAGTATTGGCTTTATCATTTTCTTCTTCATTTACAAGGTCGTTCCGAACTGCCGTGTTTCGTTGATGGAAGCAGGTATTGGAGCCGTCATTGCAAGTGTTTTGTTTCAACAAGCCAGTCGCGGCTTCACTCTTTATGTAAAATATTTTAGTAACCATAAGGCGATCTACGGAGCACTTGCCGCCCTTCCTGTCTTTCTCACATGGCTATACATCGTTTGGATGATCATCCTACTCGGCGCTGTCATTTCTTGGCGTGTCCAACAAGGTTTCCCCAAAAAAGAAGTCAAGTCGGATGAAAATGAACTAACAACTTCTGCAAAAGAAAAGCTGGAAAACCTAAGACTCAAATCCCTCATACCGCTTTTCGCACTTGTCAATATTCATCAGAAGTTTACTAGCGGTGATGGCAAAGGACTAACGGGCAATGAGCTGGCTCGCATCTTAAAATTACCCGGAATTTGGGTATCGGATGCCTTAGATGCTTTGATTGAACTTGGTTATGTCCTTCCAGGTGGAGAAGATCAATTAGCCGGCCCCCTTGATCGCAGCTACTTTCCAGCGATCCCTTCAGAAAAAATCAGTCTAAAACAAATGTTCGATGATATTCTAGAGCCAGCAAGTTCTTGGCTTCTGGTCCGTCAAAAAAATTCTCTGTTTGATATGTCGGGAGTTTTGTCTACCACTATGAAACTAAAAAGAGAAAATGCAAATGAATCTAGCTTGGCTGATATATTGGCAGAGATTGAGCCTTTTGCTGCTCAGCCTGATTCGGTTTTGGTTTGATGTCTTTTCTAAACTTCTTTTGAGGAATAGTAACTGTAAAAACCGATCCTTTTCCGACTTCAGAATCAACCGTAATCTCACCCTCATGAAGCCTTACTAACGCAAGAGACAGACTTAATCCGAGACCCGTACCTCCAGAAGCTCGATTTCTGGCAGTGTCGACACGGTAAAAAGAATCAAAAATGTAAGGTAAGTTTTCCTTACTAATTCCTTCACCTTTATCAGTAACCTCAAAAGAGATGTCATCTTTGAAACAATCGACTTTAAGAAGAACCTCTGAGTGTTCTTTGGAATGTTTCGCAGCGTTTAACAAGAGATTTTTCACAGCGATACTTAAGTACCCCTGGCAAGCGAGAAATTTCCCTTTAAATCGAATATCGGTTTTTAAGGTGACTTTGCGATTAATATAAACAGGCATAACGGAATCTACGATTTGGTCGACAAAATCGTCACTCTGCAAGGGTACCCAATCAATAGCTACTGAATGGCTTTGGGCCTTTGCAAGAAGAAGGAGATCTTCAATAATTTTTGTCATATTTGAAGATTCAGATACAATGGTTCGAAGAGTCCTTTCATACTCTTCAGGACTTCTTTTACGACGCAGCGCAAGCTCTGCCTCACCACGCAAAACACTGAGTGGTGTGCGTAATTCGTGAGAAACATCACCAGAGAACCTTCTTATTCTATGCACAGAATCTTCCAGTCGGTCCATCATGCCGTTAAATGTTTGAGCAAGATCTCTTAACTCATCATTCGCTTCAGGAAGTGGTAAGCGCACGTCAAGGTCGTCAATCCCCAACCTAGCTGCTGCTCTCGTCGTATTCCTCACAGGTCTTAAAGCTCTTGCCGCCAATAAATAGCCAAAAAAGATCGACATCACTAAACCAACAGTTAAGGCAACCCATAAAACGAGAGCGATGCTGTGTAGGCTACTTGTCACGTCTTCCATGGACGTACCGATTTGGACGAGCTCACCTGTAAACTTGCCATTTTTCACAACTGGAAAGGTCACCTGTCGGAGTTTCGTACCGTTACGATGACGAAAGCTCTCCAAGGTGTATTTATTTTTTTCTGCACGCTTTAAAGCGTTAGGGGTAACGGGTAGGTTAATTCGGAGGTTGGTTGAGTTTGCTTTGAACTGAACTTTTCCCGAAACGTCAATTAGCTGTGCGTAAGTGCGAATAAGACGGTTACGGAAAAACTCATCGACGTAAACAGGATCTCTAAAAAAGTGCTTAAAAAAGATTTCGATGGGGGTGTCGGAAATGCCCCTTGAAAAACGGGCGTCTCTCACCGAGCGGGCGGAAGCAATGAGGGCGGTATCGACTGAATCGTAGAGATGCTTCTTAACAACTTGATAGAAACCGAGACCCATCCCCAAAAACAATACTGCGAGCCACGCTGCGTGGCCCAGGGAAAGTCTGAAACGAACCGGTATTCTGTCAAGGAGCATTCTGCACCGTTTCCAATTGGCCTGATGACAATGGAGGCGCCAATTCATCTTGAGAGTCAACGTCTAACATGTAGCCATGACCGCGAACTGTCTTTATCAGAGGTTTACCAATGACCTTATCAAGCTTGGTTCTTAAGTACCCAACATAGAC
>CAZBDM010000449.1:0-4459 GCA_964490675.1 uncultured Oligoflexales bacterium | reverse complement strand
GGCCTATATCAGTGGCCAGCTGGCAACGATATCAGAAAACGTTAAACCACAGAAGTTTAGCTGCATTCCAAGCAATATCGAGGAAATGCAAGAAAAAGAAAAGATTGTTGTCGACGAGACGTTTAATGAAAAACAAAAGCTTGACGATGGCCAAGAAACAAGCGAACCCTTCAAGCTATCCGCAAGATTTAATCCCATCGCATCACTTACACCTGGTGATCGTTTGACTATAGAGATTGACTTTGACATCGTCACTGCTACCTTCGAAAAAGATCGCTACAAGATCCAAGTCTTTTCAAGAAAAGATAAAGACAGTTGGCATGTGCTTCTTGATGAAAATCTAGTGTCTCGAAAAGAAACGAAAAAGCTCGTACGTGACGTCTCTGAGATCGAGGCTTCAGATCAATCTGATCTTGAGATTGATATCAGGATCATCGATCAATACTCTGATCTTCTCTACGATGAAAAGATACGAAAAACCTATGTCTTAAAGGTTGATCGATCCTAAAAAAATCTATGCACTTTGCCACGCCCCTAAGGTTGCGCTTAGGGGCTCAAAGACGTTACGCAATTAACTTTGGTAAGTTCTTTAGTTAAATCATTCCTCGGCAAAAAGAGTTGAAAATATTTGGGGGCGGAGTGGCAGTACTAGTAGCTTCTCCGTCATTCACGCCCACTTTAATGCAGATAAACATACAGCTTTTATAACCGTGATCCAAAGACGAAACATGAGTGCGGCAAAAATTTGCAGTCACATGTAAAGTCTTATGAGGCAGTCCGATGGCTGGCCTAGATCTTGACAAGCTTAATCCAACGATGGGCTCGTGCTATAAAAAATCCAATAAATCCTTTGGGAAGTCTAACGTTATAATCTTTATAAGGATAGGGTTATGAAAGCTCTGCTGTTTTTGTTGTTTTTTGCGATGTTGCCATCTGAGTTGTGGGCCAAGGAATGTAAATTCTCGTTTGGTTATCGAACCAATGCTCGCGAGCCTCTTATCAAGGATGCTCCTGACAATAACGGTCTCTACTTTGATCTTTATCAAGAAGCTGCTAAGCGTCTTAACTGTAAGCTTGAAGTTGTTAGGCTTCCTAAAAAACGTGTGTTGGCTGGTATGAAAAAGGGCGAAATTGATATCTACCCCAGCTTCAACTTTTCTGAAAAGCGTTCAAAATTTGCCTACTACTTCGAAAATGGTCTGCCAGGCGGTGATGTCGGTCTTTCTAGGCCAGACCTTGCTGATGTCAAAGATCTCAATAAAGACCTAGAAGGTAAAGTTTTTCTTAACTTTTTCGGCAATAGAAAATGGATCACTAACAAGAAGGTGCAAGTGAAAATCGTTAAAGAGACTGATCTTGCGAAAGCCATTGGACATATCGAAAAGAAACAAGCAGACATCTTCGTCTACAATAAACAGTCGATTGAGTATTACCTCAAAAAAGAAGGCAAAGCTGATCAATTTAAAATTCATAAAGATTGCTGTGGTGGAATTATGCCTCTCTATCTTGCCTTTAGTCGTAAATCTCCAAACTACAAAGAGGTCAAAAACCCTAACTACGACGACAAAAAGCCTCTGTCGGTTGAAAACTTCCCGGTTATGCTCGATAAGAGTAGCCTTGCCTACAAGTTGCAGACGGTCCTTTTAGAAATGAAAAAAGACTTCACGAAAAAGCTCTATCAAAAATACTACGGCGGCTCGGCCAGCTAGTGCGGTGAATACGCTCCTCAGATTGCCACTGAGGAGCGTCTCACACTAAAAAAGCCTATAAATTCGCAGTCTTTCAGCCTCACATTTTCCTGTCTTTATCTTATATTTAAATTAAATTTACTCAATCTAAATTGCAAAGTTTCATGTAGGATACTAGTAAGTAAGCGTAATGTTTTTACTTAAATATTATTGGCGATAAAAAGCATAATAATTTTTAAACTTATTACACTTAACTTAAAGATCTCACACCATATTAATCAAAAATTCACAATTTTGTATTATTACATGATTCACTCCATGAGGTTGAGTTTGGGGTCGTCGTTTTTGAGATATGAGACGAAGAGAAACAGAAAACGCCATTGTTTTCGGGCTGTCGTTCAGTTTTTAGGAGGCGTCTCGTCTTTTCGAGATCTTACCTCTGCTCAGGGTGTAACCACCTCAAATTTAAGGGAGAAAGCGCTTGTTTTTGAGGAAAGAATAAGAGTAGAACCGACCCACTTTAACATCTTGTCTGAATCAACTGTACGGAATGCTTTATGCAACTGATCTCAAAAGCGTGCTTTGTCGTTAGCTTGCTATTGCTGGCTGCATGCTCTTTTGATGTTGGTTCAGAAAAGGATTCTCCGTCGCACCAACCGTCATTTTTTCTTGACCAGGTTGTCCTGGAAAACTCCAATACTTTGTCGCAGTTTGAAAACCAGTCCAACTCACAGGTCACGAAGGTCTTTAACCTCAAGTTTTGTATTCTCGATCCATTGACGACCAATCCAATCATGGCAGAGTCGTTTGATGTGGAGTTTCAGGGGGACAAGCAGGCTTATGAAACCGACGTCACCGGCTGCTTCCGAAAGTCGTTCACGCTTTCCTACAGCCGTCTGCAGGATCAATCGAGTGGCAGCTACGTTAAGTTTGCGATGCTGATTCGCGGTCAGCAAAACTATCCAGGTGAGATCAACCTCGACTTCGCTATCGACCCTTGGCAGGAGCGTCTTGCTGACCTGCGCTTTCAAAAGGTCGCCAATCTTAAAGATCCTTCTGAAGCGAACGTCGTCTTTCTGTCAGGTAACGGTGATCAGATCAGCGAGGATAGCGGTGCTGCCAAGGTCCACAAGCTCGTCGTCGACAAAGTAGAATGGGTACCGCGTCGTAACATAGACGAAGATAACTTCGATAAGTTTTCTTGCGATGTATTTATGACAATTAAAGTGATTCGCCAACTTTCAGATGGCACGATGGTGAAAGTGCCGCTTGACGAGGGGGTATTCACGCTTAACATGAAAGTTGCAGCATTGACGGTCGATGGTCTCGAGTTGATCGCTAAAAACAGCGGCTCCGATCAAGCTGTCGTCGAAAACCAGCGCATACACTTCAAAGACGTAGCGATTACGCAAGTCGCCAATATGGATGTCTGGTCACAGGCTGATGTCCACTTTGAGCTTAGGTCGAAAGATACTAACGTCCCGCTTGATATTTGGTACGGATCTGCAGCTCTAGGTATCGATGGGTTCTCACAGCGGGTTCGTGGCAATGTCGAAACAGAAGATGGCGAGGCTTTCGTCAATATCATCGAACCTCAAGAGGTCGACTTTGATAACACGCCTTATCTGTCTTTAAAAGATTACCGTTATAATCAAATTACTCAAGGTCTAGAAAAGTCAATCGACGTCAACCGCTTCCTTGATTTGACCTACAACAACTTTTTTCACATGTATCTCACTCCTGAAATAAAAATGGTACGGTCATTAAGGCAGCCTCACCGTCAGGTTGATTCGCTCGCTCAGTTTCCGACAGGAACAGAGGTCGATATCACCGTTCTGGCCGTTGCATCTTCTTACCTTGGGCGAGGCTTCCCGATCACCGAAGAATCGGTGCAAAACTTTCGCTTTCTGTCGCTATTTAAAACGAGACAAGAGATCGATGATTTCGGTCGCGTCGCTTCACCAGTATTCTATGCCTACGATCTTGTCGAAAAACCTCTCCTATACTCAAACTTGACGTTTATCGTTGAGGTTAAGCCAGTGGGAGAAGTCAGACCTAAGGTCAAACCGCTGCGTGTCAGTTTTGGTTTTGACGTCCGGCAGCCTAGAGTGACCAGCGAAATGGTAAAAAAGGTCAAATTAGACATCGATCAACTCGTCAGTAAACTGATGGTTTCACCCTACCGACTGGAGGACGTCTATGTTGAAGATCGGCTGAAAGATCAGGCTGGTATTGCAGACCAAGACTTTATCTTCCAAAAGCCTCGCCTCGAAGACATAGGGGCTTCATCATTCGATTATTTTATGGCCAAGGCTGAAGCAAAATTTTATGGGAAAAAGCTGATCACCATTGATCTCGATGAAGGTCATCTTCCAGAGGCCATTGAGAAAAAAGGTTTCAGCCGTCAGGATCTTAGCTTGTTGGTAGACCGCGTCGATGGTTTTCACCAAGAAATCTCCCCCGACTTCCTTAAACAACTTTGCAAGATTTATACGGCGAAATGGGGTGTTGATGAGAAGATCAACATCGAACCTGATGTCGACTGGAGTGGTGTTTTTTGTCCCAATATGCTCGAGAAAGAATACTCTTTTGTCATTTCGAAAGCATATTTTGTTGATGAATTGCTATCAAAACCAACCTACGCAGGGTTTGATTACAAAAGACACGACTACATAGCTGCTGTCTTCCGCGACATGGTCGACCAAGATACCGACGCTGCTGGTAACCGTAAAGCGCAAGGCTGGGAATGGAAAGTCGGTGCAGAGTATGAG
>CAZBDM010000448.1:2290-4465 GCA_964490675.1 uncultured Oligoflexales bacterium | reverse complement strand
CGGGCGAGTACCTCTATACATTGCGATTCAAGATAAGGAGTCACGCCCTGGCGTTCGCCCCATTTAATAGACTTAGTCTGGCAAGGCATACGATCCTTACCGATCTTCTTATCTGAAAAGCAGTGGCCCGCTGTTACTGCGATACCTTTACCTATGTGAAAGACGGTGCAGTTGCCTGTCATCTTACCGATCGCATTAAGCATTGATCGTAGTTGTGGGTTTAAGTTACTACCGTCGCTTTTCACTTTTTTGAGATTATTATCACCGATGATGACTGCTGGTCTTTGTTTGATTTGAGTGGGTTTTGGCGCCATACCACAAGCCGCTGTGACTTTGATAAATGTAAACAGCACCAGTTCCCGTCTGTATTTGCGAAAGACCATCTTTATGACTCACTTTAGGCAGACAGAAGTTACGTTTATTTTTTTATTAAGTTCTGCCTTTACGATAGTTCAACTGCGTTAAATTGTCCAGCCAGTCAGTTACTTTGTTTGTCGTCCGATTTGAATTTTTTCTTAAATTTAAATTTTCAAAAAAATGATTTTTGGTATTTCAAATTTCAATTTTGGGTTATCCGAAAAATCCCCGCTGAAGAGCGGGGATTTCCAATGAGATGACCTGTTAGACTACCCTACTGAATGTTTACATAACGATTGTAAGCATTGCCATTAAGGACACGGATGTGAAGGAGATTCTCTCCTAAAAGTGGCTGAGGAAGTCCGTACTCAAGATCAAAGTCTTGTTTGTGGTTTTCACAAACTTCGCCGTCCATGTGATCCATGATAGGAAGAACGACAAGAACATTGTTAGGGCCATAGTCCATGCGGACTTCTTGCATAACCATACATCCAACTAAGGTGTAAGGATAGGTCCCTTGGATTTTAAGAGACTGACGACCAGTTTCCGCGTCGACTTTAACCGCTGCATTATGAACAGGGGCGTAAAGGTGATCGTCAGGAGATTCTGTTGTACGTTTTCTAATAACGAGCTCACCGGTAACAGTTGGGTCGTCTTTCATAGCGATTGTATAAGTACCTTCGAAAAGAATACCTAACTTAACAGATTGAATGTAGGGGCTGATGGCCTGTGCGCAAAATTCTCCATCGTAGTGATAAGAAGTTGCCCAAAGACGAATGGTTTTTTTGTCATGATCAACTTCAGCGCCTGAGTTACCTACTTTGTAGCAGCTATTGAAGAACTTACCAAACAAGACAATTTCTGTAGTGTCATTGTCATCGAAACCATGCGGTATGAAAATTTTATCGATACTAGCTGGAATCTCAGTTGGTCCTTCCATAGCAAAGCCGGTAAGCGAAATAGCGAAAACGCTGACGATGACCATTAGAATGTTTTTAGCGTTAAGTTTCATGATGAATCTCCCTTTTTAAATTGATGCTCAATTCTAAAATTTCTGTCCCGTACTTCTGCCTTTTAATGAGCAAAACGTATGCCAAAAAGACAGAAAAATTAGAACAGGCTGTGGATTTGCTTTTGGAAGAGTAGGCTATAAAGACACGGTGAGTAAACCGTTAAATTTGCGCAAAAAGAAACTAATCGCTGCATGATATGACCACTATGGGTGCAGAACACCAAAACCTTGACAATGAGCAAACTTGAAGTTGGTTTTTTGCCAAATCGGTCGATAAAGTCGATCGTGAAAAACACCTAAGTGCTAGGCGTCGAGGCGATTGCGACGCAGATCGTAGATATTGTAGATATCGTACAGCAAGGCGCAATCGACGAAGACAACACAGAGATCAGGCGTTTTGCACGCTCGACGATAGAACTTCATCCTGTTTGTCATGAAGATCGCCGACCAAGCCTCCGCCGTTCGGGTATGAAACAAAAAAGCCTTATTTTACGTTTTGGGAATGAAGCCATCTCACAATCTGACGATGCCCACCTTGCTCGGCATAGTAAATGGCATGTTTGCCATGCTTATCTCGATCATTGATGCGAGCACCCTTATTAACTAACAACTTTACGATATCAAAGGCACCTTCTCTTGCGGCGTACATGAGGGCAGTCCTTTTTTGAAAACCTTTGAAATGAATGTTCGCTCCTTTCGAGATGAGTAGCTGAGCGATCTTAAAGTGCTTTTTAGAAGCAGCCAGCATTAAAACATCTGCCTTATCGCTATGATGAGTGTAAGAGTCGTTAGGATTCGCCCCTTTT
>CAZBDM010000448.1:0-2280 GCA_964490675.1 uncultured Oligoflexales bacterium | reverse complement strand
GCGAACAATTTCTGTATGACCACTCCAAGTCGCAGACATGATTGGTGTGTAGCCTAAAGTATGACCTCTTATATGTAGATTTGCTCTTTGAGTAATGAGATAGCGCACCAATTCGAAATGCCCTTCATGACTGGCAATATGAAGCGCTGTTTGACCGTATTTATCTTGTTGATCAATTTTAACCCCTCGCGCAAGAAGAGCTCGAACCTTCATAAGATTTCCAGACTTGGCAGCGGTAAAATAAAGATCAGTCAAATAGACTTCGTTTACTCTTGCTTTTTGCTTCGCACTCAAATGGGGAGCCTCTGGAAAAATTCTTAACAAAGTTTCAGAGAATTCAGGTAATCCAGCTTTTGCAATAGCATTGTTGATTTTATTAAAGTCCGGTGTTTTATTTTTTCGTGAGATCATTCGTAACATGACCTCAAAAGAGCTCAGATCTCTTCTTTCTACAGATAAATCTAGTGGTGTCTTTTTATAGTTTGAAAGAGATAAAGGGTCAGCTCCTCGAGCGATTAAAATATCTATACACAGTCTATTTTGTACGGAAACGCAGAGGAGCAGTGGTGTCGTACCATGCTCGTCAATTATATCAACGTTAGTGAGCTGACTGATCAGCTTTTCAATATCTTTATTGCGATCGTCTCTAATCGCTCGAAACAATTGCTTTTGTATGTTCGTTATAATGACCTGATTTTTACTTAGCGCACCATTCGTATTGATAATATCCATACACACTAGGAACGTTAATACACCAGCGAGGCGATAAATATACTTCATCTTAAATCACTTTAACTAATGAGCGCAGCTGTCCGTATTGCTGATCCCATTATATCAAAGCAAGGTAGATTTTACTTATAATTGCTTAGTTTTTCACAAAGACTGTTTGAGTTGGATAGGCAAACTCAATTCCCTTTTCTTCAAAGATGCGATGTAGGTTAATGTTGACCTTTTGTTGGATGTCCATATAGGTAAGATAGTCAGGACTTTCGACATAGTAGACGACTTCAAAGATCAGAGCTGAGTCACCAAAAGACTGGAAGTGACAGCGATCGAAGCGACTTCTTTCTTGAGACCCGATGAGTTCCTCAACAATCTGAGGAATATCTCGCAACTGCGCTTGCTTGGTGTCGTAAGTCACTCCAAAGTGAAAAACAATACGACGTTCTTCCATTTTCTTGTAATTTCTTATACGAGCGTTGGTAAGGTAAGAATTCGGAACAACAATCATCTCCCCTCCTAGGCTTCTTATCCGCGTTGTCTTGAGACCGACAAGCTCAATGGTACCCATAAAGTCTTCGAAGATTATAAAGTCACCAATCTCGAATGGTTTATCAAGTCCGATTGCAAAAGAGCTAAAAGCATCTCCCAAGACGCTTTGTAAAGCGAGACCGACGGCTAGACCCCCGACACCAAGACCAGCAAGCAGGGTCGATACATTGACGCCAAAGTTATCGAGAAGAAAGAGAACACCGCTGACGTAAACCAATGTCTTAAATATGATGTTTAGGTTGCGCCTTAAACTTATATTCTTCGGAGAGTTTTCTTCGCCCCCGTTGGTCAAATGCTTCACCAAGAAAACTATAACCGGATTGAGAATGATAAAGACTTGAAAGAGCAAGATGACAGAGACGGTCACTTTTAGTCCGAATTGAATTTTTTCAGGCAAGCTGAAGTGACTAATTCCAAAGCTAATCGCAACAATGACGATGATTTTATGATTGATTCTACCCAGAACATCAGCAATCAAATCGACGACGTTTGGCAGCTGATTCTTGGCAAGTTTATCGAAAAACCTTTTTAAAAGACCAATACTAATCACCAGGACGAGCCAGAGAGCAAAAGCTCTAAATGTCGCAAGAAAGATATCTTGATAAGTGGTTTCAAAAACTCTTTCAGTTGTCCAAGCAGGCCAGGAAATCATTGACTCACCTCCAAATTTAGAATTCCGAGGTATCGTTTTTTACTACGATAGTAAAGTCGATAAAAGATTTTCGATAGATGAACGCCAAACAGCTGCAGCTTAAACCTGGTTGGATGAGAGTATCCCTTTGTTTTTATTGACTATATTGAGCATGGGAAGATTTTTAGCTTGTTTGGCCAGATCTTTAAGGAGGGGAAGGCCCCCTCGAAAATTAAAACGCTTCAGGTCTCACCTGATAGTTCTGCATAATATTCCTGCAACCTGGCAGTATAGAGCCAGGCATTCTAAGATACAATTTTCGGAATCAGATTACAGGTGCCGAAAAACAAGAAAGATAAGATAAACTCCAGCGGCAA
>CAZBDM010000447.1:2863-4475 GCA_964490675.1 uncultured Oligoflexales bacterium | reverse complement strand
TCTTCTGTGATTACCATCTCTGTTGACGATGAAGAAAAGGTCCAGAAGATTTTAGTCGATGCGATTAAAAATATCTCAAAGATCATCTCTCATACGAAACCACAACGGATTAGAAGTCTTTCTTTAAATTTCTTTTCCGTCGATTAGGGCGCCACCATCACAGTTGCCAATCGACCGCTTCGCCGATACTGACTTCTTTAAGACTGGGTTTGCTGCGGTAGACCAACACTTCAACGCCCTTGTCGATCGCTTCTTTTAGGCCTTTACAGTAGGCTGGATCGATTTCGTAGGCAGGATAAAAGGCTTTACCTTCGCCTCGGTTGACAAAGAAAAAGATCACTCCTCGGTCACCCTGCAACACCTGCTCAGTAAGTTCTTCCAGGTGCTTGAGGCCTCGTGCCGTAACAGCATCTGGAAAACTAACGTAAGGATCTTGATAAAGCGTAGTATTTTTAATCTCTACCCAGCATTTTTGCGCACCGAGGTTTGGGTGGTCTTCTAATAAAATATCGATGCGCGAGTTTTGAGAACCATATTTGACTTCACGGCGCATCGAGCGGTAACCAGTTAGTTCTTTGACAAGTCCGTTTTCAATCCCTTCAGAGACGACTTTATTTGGCCAGTTGGTATTTATACCGATAAGACCAGCTGGGGTTTCGGTGAACTCCCAGGTGTACTTAAGCTTTCTCTTTGGTGAGGGGTTGTGGGAGACGTAAATGACATCACCCGGTGTGCCGCAGGTTTTCATACTTCCTGTATTAGGACAGTGTGCGGTGATCTGCTCTCCAGAGTCAAGTTCTACATCAGCAAAAAATCTCTTGTAGCGTTTAATCAGTTTGCCTTTAAGAAGTGGCGATTCAAATATCATCGGTAGGTTTTGTCCTTTTAAACTTCATGAGATGACAACGCCCCTCACTATAGAACTCAGCTGAGTTCCCTAGCAAGGGGCAATTGCCACTGGGCCGATAATATTAGAGTTGTCCAAGATTAATGGGAGAAGCTGGTTTAAGGTTTACTTTTACTTGCACCTTGTCAGAAATCATCTTGTCACCAAGGTCTGTGAAAAACTTACCGGAGCCGTAGCGAATGTCGAACTCAGTACGGTCGAATTCTAGATCGGCAACGATATTAGCGACGGCGTCTTTTTTACCTATGGCTTTCGCCTTGAGGCTGACCGGTTTTTTAATTCCTTTGATGGTCAAATTGCCAGTCAAAGTGTAGTTTTTGTTGTCTTTCGTTTCAAAATTTTTGATTTCTAGGTTTGCTGAAAATCTCATCGCAGAACCTAGTGGTACGATAAAAATCTCCGTACCCTACGACGTTTGTTTTTTTCTACTTAAACAACCTATGGCCATGTTTCTCAAAGAGCACCCGAAGATCAAAATTCAAATTGAAATTGCCAACCGCTACGTCGATCTGATTCACGAAGGATTTGATCTCGCCATCCGGGCCAGTAACAGAGCTCTGCAGGACTCATCCTTAATGGCTATTAAACTAACCGAGATGACTTTTAGATTTTATGTCAGCACATCTGTCGATAGCTTTCGGATCCATTCTACTGATGATCTCAGTAAGTATTCAGTGATAAGCCTTCCACAAGGTAAAATCGCTA
>CAZBDM010000447.1:0-2853 GCA_964490675.1 uncultured Oligoflexales bacterium | reverse complement strand
AAAGTTTAAAGAGCTCAGCGTTAAATCAAGGCTTACCGTCAACGATATGCATGCAGCCAAACAAGCGGTGATCTCTGGCTTAGGAGTCGGCTTTTTGCCGGACTTTTTATGTATCGATGAAGTCAAGGCGGGTGAACTTAAACCTGTCTTAAAGAGCTGGCACGGTCATAAGGCGAGTTTTCATCTGGTTTATCCTTCACGAAGATTACTGCCGCCGCGAACAAGGCTTTTTATTGAGTTCTTAAGGGAGCTTTATAGCAGTTTTGCCTAGATCTTGATGCCTTTTCTTTCGATATCAAGAATGCCTCTTTGGTTGACGAGTTCAATGCCATACTTCTCTAGCTTTGCTTGATAGACGTGATGGCGTTCGCGCAGTCTTCTTAAAGTTGCATTAAAGGCGTGAGTGACAATTTCTGAGCGGATGCGGTAACGCATCGGAGAGCCTGACATAAGCTGAGCGACCTCTTCATCCGGTTGAAAGACGAGAAAGTCGACATCTGGGTAGCGCTCGGTGAGATGTTTGAGAGTTGAGCGAAAGCGCGTATAGACCAGGGCTTTGACTGCTTGAATCAAAGCGTAGACACCACCTTGTTGGTCTACTGAGCCAGGTTCTAAGGTGGCATATGGTTTTAAAGGGTCGATGATAAAGATGAGTCTGCAGCCTCTCTGCACCGGAAGCTCAAGATTACAAGTTCTTGTCACCTGGCCATCGATAAACCAGCGGCCACCGATCTTAGACGGAGTAAAAAACGGTGGTAGAGCGCAGGACGCGCGCACAGCTTCAGAGACTTTGACGTTGGTCCACGGCTCTTTGCCAAAGACGATGTGTTCGAAGGTATCTTGATCGGTCCCACCGATAAAAAGTTCTGAATCAAGACTAGTAAAGGTATCATCACCCCCGAAGGTCTTAATCACAGTCTCAAAATAAGTACGCATATTATCGCCTTTAAAAAGACCGGTCGGTACTGATCTTAAGGCGCGCTGGACCCATTTATTAGGGTCCATACTCGGCCATCTCAATGAGTGGGAAGAAATGCGTTTAGCGATATCAGAAGTAGCGAAATCAAAAACGGTCGTACTTTTTAATGGTGGCAAAATTTCTGAGCTATGGTTGATCGCTCGAATCGTTTCAATGACTGGTACTTTGTTAGCCAAAATAGCTGCTAGAATCGAGCCGCTACTGACTCCAGAGAAGACATGGAACTCACTGACTGGAGTTCCAGGCATCGCTCTTTCAAGAGCGTGCATTGCACCAAGTTGAAAAAGAAAGCCTTCAAGACCACCGCCAGACAGAGCGAGTCCAATCTTTTCTGTTTCTAGTTTGAGATCGCTTTTTAAAAGACGCGCGATCCACCTTAGGATGGTCACCAGATGCTGTGGGGCGACAAGAACATCACGCACGTGATCGCGACCGAGAAGAAAAGAGCGGTGGGCGGCATCACTTGTATCACCTAAGATAGCGACTGCTCTTCTCAAAGGGAAAAGAAAGTCAGGTCCCCATAGTTCCGCTAGGGCAGTAACGTCATCGCGGATGCGATCAAAGGCGATCAAGGCGTCAATCCCACCGGGGCCTCTTTCGTCGTAAATAAGAAGATCGACTGGGCTTTGGCGCAGGTGGGGCGTAATCCCATCTAAATCACTCAAAAGATGAAGCTGAAGCTCCATCTTACCCATGTACTTATGTTTTATGACGTAGGTTTCTGCAAAGTTTGAAGCGTCTTTGACATTTTCTGCGCGGATGTGAGTGAGGTTTGCCTTGGTTAGCTCGATTTGTTCCGGTGCTGCCACATAGAGGAGGTGTCGTTTCAAGTTTAATGGCTCCTAAATTCTGCAATCCTATTTAATAAGGCTTTTGCCGAAACGTACCCGAGGATCTGTTTGGCGCCAGCGATATCTCCTCCAGGGGGCAGAAGAGTTAATGTCGGCAAACTTTGTATTCCGTATTTTTCTAAAAACGCATCGTTCTGATCGTTTGATTCAGTGACATCAATTTTTATAATGATCCAGCCTTGTTCATTAAGAGTTTTAATGACCGTCTCATCTGCGAATGTCGTGGCATCCATCTTCTTACAAGCTTCACACCACTCAGCCCAAGCGTCAAGAAGAATAGGTGCATTGTTTGCTTTCGATACAGCAAGGCCTTCTGCTTCGCTGTAGTACCAAGTCAAAGAAGTCTTAGCTTTGGCGGCATTTTCCTGGGCAAGCCACTGCGTCGACGTAAAGATGCCGAGTCCCAGCAAAGCTGCCGGGATAATTTGTAGGCCTTTTTTCATCTGAAAGCGTTGGCTTAATAATATGCCGATCGCCATGACGAGGCCAATGCCCAAAGAAACAGAGGTGATCATCGGCCAATATTCACTGAGTGCTTTAAGAAGCCCGTATGCAGGGATACGCAGATAGTAAAACCCAAGAGCAAACATCACCGCTGCGAAGAACAATTTAACCGCAACTTGAATACGAGGTGATACTCGGCGCTTGGCAATCTTCGCCGAAAAGCTTCCCAAAAAAACATAAGGAAGGGAAAACCCGAAACTATAAATGAATAAGTAAAGGGCTGAGCGTGCAATATTGGCGTCTTTTGCGGCAAAAGTAAGGAGCGTCGCAAGAATAGGTCCTGTACACGGTGAAGCAACAAGACCGGCGCCTGTTCCCATCAAAAAAGCATTCTTTGCTGATGCCTTTCCAGTGCCTATCTTACTGCCAATCGACTGCAGAAAAGCCATATTACCAAAACCGAGCATCGTGACGCCAAAGACAACCATGATCGCTCCGAAGACGATATTGAAACTGTCACTTGCCATAAAATTACCGAACAGTGACCCTGTCAGTGCTGCAAACATGCCTAGAGCTGTG
>CAZBDM010000446.1:0-4489 GCA_964490675.1 uncultured Oligoflexales bacterium | reverse complement strand
GGACATAGTCGCCGAAGCACTCGTTCGCCTCAAGTCGACTGCAGAATCTCATGACCGCATCATGGTCCTTGAAGTCATGGGACGTGATTCAGGTTATATTGCTCTGCATGGCGGCCTTGCCGGTGGCGCTCATAGTATTCTCTTTCCAGAAATTCCCTTTGACCTTGATGCAGTCTGCGAGAAGATTAAAGCGCGCCAACTTCTTGGTCGCAACTACTCTCTCGTTGTCGTTGCCGAAGGAGCTAAACCAATTGGCGGCGAAGCGATCTACCAAGATAATAAAGTCATGGGCAACAACCTAGGCGGTGTTGGATTCGATGTGGCCGCCAAACTGAAAGAAAAAACCGGCATGGAAACCCGTGTCACAGTGCTTGGTCATGTCCAGCGTGGTGGTCCACCAAATGCTTCTGACCGCATTTTAGCCACAAGACTTGGTGTTAGAGCAGTGGATCTCTTTCATCAGAAAAAGTTTGGCAAGTGTGTGGTTTACCGAAATGGCAAGCTTGATGAGGTTGAGCTAGGAGAGTACGTCAAAGGCAAAAGAGCACCTGTGCAGCTTGACAGTGACATTGTCAAAGCTGCTGAATCGGTCGGTGTCTGTTTAGGACGGAAGCTGTCGTTTAAGACTCAAGACTAACGATTAGACGCCTTGGGAAACCCAACCAGTCTTACGCTTAAGTTTCGATCTTAGACCATGAGCGCTTGCCGCTCTTTTACGGCGTACCCGTGCTTTCAGCTTAGCTCTTAAGCGCGCTGTTTTGCGGCGATTGCGTGGTGGTCTTTGCTTCTTTGGTTTCATCAGTTACTCCGTATCACATTAAATAGTGGCGTTTTTGAGAAGAGAAAAAAACTCTTAAAACTTCATTCCAAATGCCACTTCGATTTCGTTAAACACTCCGTCCGTGTCGATATAAAGATCAAGACTGGAAGTTTCAGTCTTTGTTTCGTTACCTTGTGCGTCGGTTGTCTTTCTCGTCTCAGTACCCATAAGGGCACTTTCGAAGAAAGGCACCTCAAAGTCGACGAAAAAATCTGTGCCAAAGCCAAGCCTCATACCGATGCCAGCGTTGTAAAACAAACCACTCCTTTCGACAGTTACAAAACTGTTCGTACCCGCTTCGACTTCCTCAGTACTTCTAAATTCACCACCGACAACGCCATAAGGAATCATTGTCTCGGAAATTCTTTCGAAGTATTGTCTGAAGCCACCACCGATAGCAATATCATTGCTATTATCGGGAGCATTTTGGGGCGCGTCGTACTGGCGAATGGCAATTCCTGCTTGCGCGAACCAAGCTTGATCGACATCGATAAAGTCACCATAACGTCCACCGGCAGAAATCACGTCCGTCTCAAGGGCCTTGTTGCCATTCACTTTCGTGTTTTCTGATTGATAAACACCTTGGATGATACTTACTTCAGCAGACTGAGCTGAAGTTGCGAGTAAAGATAGGGTAACCGCTAGGCCATACATCAGTGATTTAATACGCGACATGATTGTTCACTCCCCAACATTAGAAATAGGCCTGAGGTTTTACCCTGATTTAACCAGCAAGAGCAAGAACTTATTTAATTTTGCAGTAACAAAAACCCTTAATGCCCCTAGCGCTCTTCACCTTGCAGAGTCAGAACAAGACTCCGTCCAGAGGCTCGATCGCGGTGTTCACATAGATAGACCCCTTGCCAAGTGCCGAGATTAAACGACCCCTCGGTGATTGGGATGGAGACGCTACTACCCATGAGAGAAGCTTTGACATGAGCTGGCATGTCGTCGGGTCCTTCGTCCGTATGCTCCCAATCAAAACCCTCTGGCGCTAAGTGCTCAAAGATTGACTCGAAATCCCGTCTGACCGCGGGATCAGCAGCCTCGTTGATCGTCAAGGAAGCTGAGGTATGCCGAATAAAAACGTGCAGCAGACCGACTTTAAGTGTTGTGAATTCAGGGATCGCCTGTCCGATTTCCTGGGTGATAAGATGCACGCCACGCGGCATCGCCTTTAGTCTAAGCTCTTTTTGTAACCACATTAAGGTAACAACCCCCGTTAAAATGACCTCCCCTATCTAATCGCTTACATTGGTAATTTCAATGTGTTATATAAAAACCCTAGCGTTTTCAGTGAGGGATCCCTAGTCTCCTTGAAGATCGTTTTGGAATTGATGGGGAATTTAATGGCAGATTTCAGTTTCGGATATTCTCATCCTTCGAAGTTCTCCGATAGGACCCCAGGTATGACTGTAGAAGACGTCGTCATCGATACATTTGCTGCCGCAGACCAATCTGAGGTCAAGCAGATGATAAAAAGAAACCTCGAACAGTTTCAAGAGGCCGGCAGTGTTATTTCGTCGACTTTTCGTCGCCTTGAAAACCTGCTGGCGACATACAGCTGTGAAGGCTCCCGCTACTTTGTTTGCAAAGACAAAAAGTCCGGACGACCGATTGCCGGTGCTGGACTTGGACCTCTCCACGGGCTTCCTGTTTCTGAGGGAGTTGCTGAAATCAGAGATCTCGTCGTCGAACCTGGCTTCCGCGGGCAAGGTATCGGTGCCAAACTGCTCAACCGCTGCATTAAAGAAGCCAAAGAGATCGGCTACAAAAGACTTTATTTAGAGACCACTCCACAAATGGAAAAAGCTCAGAAGCTCTTTTTAAGAAGGGGCTTCCGGCCGGTCACAGAAGGCCAAGCTAATGACTCTAAAGAAGCAGGAATTGCTTGCTACTTCGTCATGGAAGAAATCTGAGCACAAGGGTGGTCAATTGATGTTGTCTTCCCAAAATAGAATCCTTTAACGTCCGACGGAATCGAGACTGAAAGTCGCAGTACGCCCATTTAGAGAGCTATTGACGGCACCGTGAATTTTTCCGGTTGAAAAGTCCATTGTGAACTGAATACTGAGCTCTATACTCCCAGAGTTTCCTCTATGGTAGAGCACGACATTACGTCTGAGATAGTCGATTGTCACTTCACTGATGGCGATTTGCGAGC
Organism: uncultured Oligoflexales bacterium; assembly: GCA_964490675.1. Classification (GTDB taxonomy): domain Bacteria; phylum Bdellovibrionota_B; class Oligoflexia; order Oligoflexales; family JAWKNZ01; genus CAZBDM01. The sequence continues at coordinate 1,505 of CAZBDM010000446.1, read as the reverse complement.
GATTCCATTTTATGCTGCCAATCTTACCTGGTGTGAATTCAAATTCATAATTTGGTGGATTGTTATGAGACTGCAAAGAGTCGTTGAGTACAACCCGAAAGGGCACGCGCTCTTCACCATTTGTTAATTCGGCCACCCCTTGCCACCTTCCGGCATATTTTTTGTTAACCGAAAGGACATCCTCATCACTGGGATTCACAGTAAAACTTCCGATAAGGCCTCCTATCGCCGAAAACACCTGCCCCTCTATCGAACCATCGGCATTAAAAAAGCCAGCCAATCGAAAATTTGCAGGAGAATCATCACCGGGACTTCGCTGCGCCCGGTAATAACGCATGTCAATGCTGAGATCCTCTATATCCACACTCACTTTGCTCAGTGCATAAGGGCCTCCTTCTTCATCGACAAGAATCACTCCATCAATAATGAACTCATCAAATCCAGGTTCTGTTTCGTCAGTCAACACCAGGGATAAAGCCAAAGGAATGCTTCGCTGACGCCCGTCGTCAGTGAGAGTCATTTCGCCTTTATAAATTCCTTCCAAATCGAAATCAAAAGCGAAGGCTGAAGGAGCCAACAAAAGGCAAGCAATCAATGTTGAGAGTCGTTTTTGGAAATAGTTCATGCGGTCCTCTATGACTTGTCAGATTTTTTATTTGCCTGCGCGAGCACAGACTTTTCCAGGGATTTATGTGGTTTAATAATTTGCCAAGAATCATCCAAAGGCTTTATCATCGTATGATCAACTGTCATATCTATGACTTCAACTTTTTCAAAACGCAAAGACCCACCTTCACTTTGTACAATCACCATGTCCTTACCGTTGCGCGACAAAAGCACACCGGTTGGTATTATTTCAAGATTGCCGTATCGCTGTTTGACTAACTTAATCATGATCGGTTCGCCAATTTTAAAGGTCTTAAGAGGCGCAAAGCGAAACTCGACATCGCTTTTTCCAGCTTTATACTCATGTGTCAAACCAAGTTTAAAGAGTTCAGCTGTCGTCGTAACGGCCTCTCCTAAGGTACGACCGGTTTCAGGATTGTAAGATTTTATTGTTATTGACAAAGGTGAAGGCAAAGCTTCGGCAAGATCAAAGGGAAGCTTTGCAACAGCCTTAAACTGCGAACGATCCTCAACGACTGCTACCCTGCTCCCGTCGGGGATAAAGTCTCCTACGTGAAAGACAAAAAAGGAAAGCACCCCATCAAGGGGAGAACGCACAACGGCATCTTCAAGATCTTGCTTGGCGTTTTTTAAGTCTGTTTTTGTAACATTGACGCGGTTTCTTGCATCATCAAACTCTTGGCGAGTAGCAGCACCTTGCTTGAGAAGCCTTCTTATACGAATCATATCGGTGCGAGCAAGCTCGTAGTTACTGAAGGCTCTTTCTAAATCGGCAACTCTTTTTGCCTTATCAACAACCGCTACAGACTGGCCTCTTTTAACAGTACTACCGGGTGCAGCGAGAATCTCTCCGAGTTTTCCCCCATAGCGTAGAGACA
>CAZBDM010000445.1:2395-4517 GCA_964490675.1 uncultured Oligoflexales bacterium | reverse complement strand
GGGTGAAAGGCGCAAGGAGGAGTGAAACCGCAGTGTACGCGCTGGTACATGAGGAGTTCACGACGACGAAGCAACACATCAACCGTCTAGAAATTCGGATCCGGGGTCTCAATCTCTCTACGATGCGACTTTCGTATTAATCTATTGACATTAACGTTTTTGGCTTTAACTTCTTTGATACCCGCAAGAACAATAAGGATAACGAGATGACAACTAAGACGATCGACCTCCGCTCAGACACCGTCACAAAACCAACCGAAGACATGCGCAAGGTCATGGCAAACGCAGAAGTTGGAGACGATGTTTACGGGGAAGATCAGTCAATCAATGCTTTCGAGCAAGTCATAGCCGATTTTCTAGGCAAAGAGGCTGCTCTATTCACCCCATCTGGAACAATGGCCAACCAAATTGCCATCAACTTACACACTCTCCCGGGCGATACGATCATTTGCGAGCAGGATTCTCATGTTTACCTGTACGAAGCGGGTGCAGCTGCTGCCCTCTCTGGAGTGCAGTTTTCTCAAATCCCCTGGCAAGAACTGTGGAGCAATGAAGCAATCGATCATGCTTGCAAACCAAACGATATGCACGCACCGACCTCGACTCTTTTAGTCGTCGAGAACACCCATAACCGCGGAGGGGGACGACCAACGACCTCCGAAAACTGTCAGCGTATTGTTGAAAAGGCACGTCGGTTAAATCTTTCGACCCACTGTGATGGAGCTCGCATTTGGAACGCCGCTGCCGCTTTTAACGAGTCGGAAACTGATCTCGTCAAAGGATTTGATACGGTTGCCTGTTGTTTTTCTAAAGGCCTAGGAGCTCCCGTCGGCTCTGTTTTGGCGGGACCCAGAGATCTTATTGAGCGTGGCCGTAAAGTGAGGAAAAGATTTGGAGGAGCGATGAGGCAAGCAGGAATCCTTGCCGCAGCTGCTCAACATGCTTTCGAAAAGCATCGACCGCTTTTGAAAGACGATCACCAGCGCTGCTCTGAACTGATCTCTTTTATTAAAGACATTGATCGCTTTCCCCTTCAAGTCCCTGAAACCCCAACCAATATGCTTTACTTCTACGCCGACCCGAAAAGCTACCCAACTCTGACCGAACACTTTCGTAATCGCCAGATTTTGTTTAGCGGCTTTGGCAACGGTTGGTACCGGATCGTCTTTCACCTGCAGGTCAACGATGACGACCTCAGTCGCGTGAAACAAGCATTTAATGAGATAAGCTGAGGGCTTGGCGTCCTCGTCTGTATCTTTAAATCGTCATTTCCCTTCAACTAACTGTCAATATTTGAATTTATTGCCTTTTAATAATGCAGAACCTGGATTTTTCCCACCGACTCAGCTATACCTTTAAAGGCCCGCGAAGGGCCTTAACTCGCCCATAAATCTGCGACTCAGATTTTCAATCATAAGGAGATTGTTCATGACAGTTAAAGTAGGCATTAATGGTTTTGGTCGTATCGGTCGCGCTGTATTCAGAGCTTGTTTGGAAGACCAAAACAAAGACATCGAAATCGTTCACATTAACGATTTAACTGACACCAAATCAATCGCTCACTTGCTAAAGTACGATAGTGTCCACGGCACATTAAACCGTGACATTTCGGCCACAGAAGCTGGAATCGTTGTCGATGGACGCGAAGTAAGTGTTTCGGCAATCAAATCTCCCGCTGAGCTTCCTTGGGCAGACAAAGGAGTCGATGTCGTTTTCGAATGTACCGGTCTGTTTCGTAAGCGCGCAGAAGCAGAGCTTCACATGAAAGCAGGCGCACCCCGCGTTTTAATCTCAGCTCCAGCTAACGACGAAGACATCACTATCGTTCAAGGGGTTAATGACGACAAACTCGACAAAAGCAAGCACAAGATCGTCTCCAACGGTAGCTGTACAACAAACTGCCTCGCTCCCGTGACAAAAACAATCAACGATGCCCTAGGTATCAAAAAAGCCGTCATGACAACCATTCACTCTTACACAAACGACCAAAGAATCTTGGACGTACCTCATAAAGACTTGAGACGTGCTCGTGCTGCTGCAATGAGCATGATCCCCACCTCAACTGGTGCTGCTAAAGCGATCGGACTGGTTATTCCCGAGCTAAAAGGAAAAATCGACGGCC
>CAZBDM010000445.1:0-2385 GCA_964490675.1 uncultured Oligoflexales bacterium | reverse complement strand
GACGGCCTCGCTGTGCGTGTCCCGACTCCAAATGTTTCTCTTGTCGACGTCACTTTCGAAGTAGGTAAAGACACAACTGTTGAAGAAGTAAACGCGCTTCTTAAAAAAGCTTCTGAAACTAATTTAAAAGGAATCATGGGCTTCACGATGGAGCCGCTTGTGTCCATCGATTTCAACGGCAATAGCCACTCTAGCTTTGTCGACGGTGACAGCACGAAAGTCGTTGGTGGCAATATGGTTAAAGTCTTGTCTTGGTACGACAACGAAACAGGCTTTAGCTGGAGAATGTTAGACGTCGCACGCGCAATGGTCTAATCCACCGCTCTAGGAACCCCAAAAGGGGTTCCTTGCTGAAATCATAAGTAAAATTTACTATTGCTCACGACTTGCTGCTGGTTTAGCCTAGTCATATTTAGAAATTTGCATTAAAACCAAGTTTTATCTGGTCCATCTCAATGGGAGAATTTATGAGCCGCGACAAGTCCGATAAACTGCAAACCCTGACACGCAAAGAAGTGATGGAATATATTGCAGATGGAAAGTCCCTTGCAGACTTGGATATGCGCAAAGCAAATCTTATGAAGGTCGACTTTAGCAAGTGCGACCTACGAAACGCCAACCTCTCCTACTCCAACCTAAAAGACGCAATTTTTAGAGATTCAGACTTAAGAGAGGCTTCCCTTTGGAACGCAAACCTTGAGGGTGCTGACTTTACCAACGCTAACTTGGAAGGTGCCGACTTAGATTACTCAAAACTGAGAGGCGCTATTCTTTATAAAGCAAATATTAGAAGAGCTTCCCTTCCGACAGAACTTATATCTCGTGACGACATTCTGCGATCGGTAGACACAGGCTGTAAGGTGGGGCAAAAATAAGCCCCCTCCCACTCTGACACCGCTTTCGACAATTCAATCAGAAATTAAGTCCCACAAAAAGTCTGACAGACACGTTCTTCACTCTTTGGTGGCTGAGCAAAGACTTCTTTACCGTTTTGCTCCTGAAACGACTGACTCAGCACTTCATTCATATCATAAAAAGTTTGGTAGTCACCGCGGTAGGCATCTGCAATCGCTTTTTCAACAAGATGATTACGAGGAATGTAGAGCGGGTTTATGTCGAGTAACCCCCTAGCTGTTTCAGAAAGCGACTTGCTATTTCCAGTAAGCCGATCTTGCCAGCTCTTAAGAAAATGCTTAAACTCTTCAGTGTTTTTGAAAAACGCAACCGCATCTTCGCGATCAAGCAACAACCCAGATAAGTTTCTGAAACCGAGTGTAAAATCAATTTGGTTTTGCTGCAGGTAATTTAAAAAACTAGCAATGATTGTCTTATCATTTTCTCTTGGCTCTTCTATGCCAAACTTTTTGTACATCTCCTGTAAATAATATCCATCAAAGATATCCTTAAACTTAGCAAGTTCTTCTTCAAGCGTCTTTATAGCTTCTTCGGGCGATCCTTCAAAAAGTGGAATTAACGTCTCAGCGAGGCGGGTGATATTCCAGTGAGCAATCGGAGGTTGGTTTTTATAGGCGTAACGGCCGTGTTGGTCAATATAGCTAAAGACCTGCATTTCATTGAACTCATCCATAAAAGCGCAAGGTCCAAAATCAATCGTCACGCCAGCTATAGAAGTATTGTCGGTATTCATCACCCCATGAATAAACCCTAGCCCCATCCATTTTGCTACCAGCGATGCTTTGCGATGCATGATCGTTCTTATGAAGGAAAGAGGCTTATTCTGCTCTTTATTTATTTCGGGATAATGACGGTTGATCGCATAATTAAGCAGGAGTTTAAGCGCTTCTTGATCTTGCCGCATGGCAAAGTACTCGAAAGTTCCCACGCGAATATGACTATCGGCTACCCTTGTAAAAACCCCCCCTTTAAGATTCTCTTCTCGCCTGACTGTTTCTCCCGTGCTGACAGCTGCTAAGGCTCTTGTCGTTGGAACTCCTAAGTGATGCATCGCTTCACTGACCAAATATTCCCTAATAACGGGACCAAGTGGCGACTTCCCATCGCCGCGTCGCGAGAACGGAGTCCTTCCCGACCCTTTAAGCTGCACATCAAAAAGCTGGCCTTGACGATCGCGCAACTCTCCCAGAAGAAGTGCACGCCCATCACCTAACTGTGGGACGGGGTGACCGAATTGATGACCAGCATAAGCGAGAGCAATCGGCTTGGCTGTCTCGGGGATGATGTTACCCGAAAACATTTCAGCTTTTTCGCGTTCATCAACCCCTTCGAGAGTAATACCAAGATCTTCAGCAAGTGCCTGATTCAAAGCAATCAGTTCGGGCGAAGAGACCTTTTCTGGATCTACTTGCGCATAAAACCTGTCCGGTAGTTCACTGTATGTATGTAAAAAAGGAATACCAGATCCCA
>CAZBDM010000444.1:0-4533 GCA_964490675.1 uncultured Oligoflexales bacterium | reverse complement strand
GGGGACTTTGCTAAATATCTCCGTTGCCGGGATCTCAAAGAGCAGATCCGGCTTGAGCGACCGAGCTGTTTCGAGACAAGGGTTTGGGGATGCGTAAAGGCTTGGTAAAAACAGCAGTATGAGTAAAAAGTATCTTGTCTTGTTAAGATGCATGCCTGAAACCCTTGATCTAGTCTTGCAAATTCAAGGGCTTACCTATCAATTGCTGGGCACAATTCCTAATACTAATAAAAATTATTAGTAATTTTAGGGATCTTTACAAAGACTCCGATGGCTGCTTTCAGAAGAAGTGGTTTGGAGGTAGAAAATTAACCAGCAATGGTCCATAATTCGGGTCCTTGAACTGGAGGACGTTCGATCGATGAGAATTATTTTTCTTTCCATACTTGCACTAATAGTGATTGGGATCGGTATCTTTCCTGATCTGCCTGTCGCTTTTCCAAAACTTGCTAGAGTCCTTGAATTTCAGCCTTTTATTCTGATGGGTATGAGCTTCTTGATGCTCTTTGAAGGGGTTTTCTCTTGGCTGGGTGATAAAGCCTACAAAGCGCAAAACAACATCATTCGCGAAGCCCAGGACTCGATCGGCAAGCTGCAAGAGGCCATGAAGACGTTAGAAGCTGAAAAGAAGCAGATTCAACAAGAAAATTTGATTTATGCTCAGCGTGAAAATCAAATCAATATGGCGAAGGAAGACTTAGAGAAAAAACTCGCAGAAAACGCTCAATCCTTAAAGGACGCAAAGACCAGTGATGCCACCAGAGAAGTCGTGCAACTTCTATCGATGTTACAGCAAAAAGGACGCTTCGTTGATTTTCTCATGGAAGACATCACCGCCATTGAAGACGCACAGGTTGGGGCAGTGGCTCGCGTTGTCCATCAAGGATGCCGACAAGTTGTCAAAGACTACTTCGATATTGTACCGATCGTCAGTGAAAAAGAGGGTGATACGGTGACGATTGACAAGAGTACGGATCCTGGCAGCTATCGTCTCCTCGGCCAGGTTGGTGACGATATGCCGCAAAAGGGAAGGCTGCTTCATCATGGTTGGTTGACTGGTGAAGTCAAACTGCCAGAGATCGTCAGTCAGAAAACAAAGCAAAATATCATTGCACCTTTCGAAGTAGAACTCAACTAATGGGAGCGATTGATGTCGCATTCTTCTCTCGTCATTGGTATCGACCTAGGGACGTCTAACTCAGCGCTTTCCTTCCAAACATCGCAAGATCAACAAGTGGAAGTCCTGGCCATTGATCAGATCACCGATGTTGGGGTTAGACAAGCGTTACCCGTTTTGCCATCGCATTTATACATTCCTCACGATGGTGAATTGACTGAAGGCGCGGTCGACCTCCCTTGGGGATCTCAAAAGGTTGGAGTTGTTGGGACATGGGCGCGTAATCGCGGGGTGCTTGCTCCAGAAAGACTCGTGCAATCATCGAAATCCTGGCTCTGTAATCGTCAAGTTGATCGAGAAGAAGATATTCTTCCTTGGAAGTCAAATCTTTTGCAAGGTAAGGTCTCTCCTATCAAAGCAGCCTCACTGTTTCTCGAGCATCTCAAGCAGGCCTTTGAACACAGCCAAAAGCAGCTTTTAAATAGTGCAGAACAAGTTGTTATTACGGTACCAGCTTCCTTTGACGAAGTCGCCCGAAACCTGACGCTTAAAGCAGCCGAGGAGGTGGGCATTAAGCAAGTCACTCTTCTTGAGGAACCGCAAGCTGCGCTCTATGCTTGGCTCGCCGATCATCAAGCAAACTGGCGAGAGCATCTTTCACCTGGTGACGTTGTTCTCGTTTGCGATGTTGGGGGAGGAACAAGCGATTTTAGTCTTATTGCTGTCTCGGAAAAAAATGAAGAGCTTCATTTCGAGCGCATCAGTGTTGGTGATCATCTCCTTTTGGGGGGTGATAATATGGATCTGGCGCTTGCTTATTTCCTTAAAAGAAAAGCGGCCAATGCCGGTCATCAGCTCGATCGTTGGCAGTTTCTTAGTCTAGTGGGGGCTGCTCGTCATGCAAAAGAATCCCTATTTAGTCAGTCAGAACTCGATCAAACAACAATCTCAGTGGCAAGTCGCGGTTCTTCTTTATTCGCAAAGACCGTTCAGCTAAGTCTTTCCCAAGAAGAACTGAGTAAAGTTGTTTTAGAAGGATTTTTCCCTCTGACTTCTTTTGAGGACTTTCCTCAAAAGAGAAGGACAAGTGGATTGCAAGAATATGGCTTAGCCTACGAACAAGAGCCAGCGGTTAGTAAACATCTTGCCGCTTTCCTCGCCCGTAGCGCTAATAATATCGCTCAGGATGAAGCCCTAAAAACACTCGTTGAGCATCGTATCGATGCCAACGGTTGCATTATGCCAAATAAAATCCTCTTTAACGGAGGCGTCTTTAAGGCGGCGGAGTTAAAAAAGCGAACGATTGATCTTTTTGAAAAATGGTTTTCTTACCAACCAGAAGTGTTGCAATACGAAAATCTTGATCTTGCTGTTGCTAAGGGAGCGGTGCAGTTCGGGCGCACGAAAGTCTCAGGCCAAGGGATTCGCATTCGTTCTGGTCTCTCACGGTCTTACTACCTCGGTCTTGAAGAGTCGATGATGGCTATACCTGGCGTAGAACCAGAAATTAAAGGTCTTTGTATCGCTCCGCAGGGCCTCGAAGAGGGTAGCCACGTGACAGTACCGAATCAACAATTTGGTCTCGTTATTGGTTCGACGGTAGAATTTAGGCTCTTTAATGCAAACGATCGGGCGAGCGATCTGATCGGTGATGTCGTTGACGATGCGCCTGGCCAACTGGAAGAGACGGCTAAGCTCAGCTTAACTCTGCCTAGTGAAAACATTGATGGCGGTGATATGGTTCCTGTAAACCTAGAAGCGTCGGTGACCGAGATAGGCACGCTTAAATTGATAATGAAACATCTTGGCTCGCAGAAAACATGGGACTTGGAATTTAATGTCAGAGCAGATCATTAACTCATCGAATGATACAGCACGCTATATCGTAGGGATTGATCTCGGTACAACCAATTGTGCCGTCTCTTTTATCGATCGTTTATCTGTAGATCCGCAGGCAACGATTTTTGAGATTGAACAATGGGAAAGCCCGGAAAGTCTGATCAGCTCAGCAACACTTCCTTCATTTGCCTATATCCCTCGAAAAAATGAGCTAAAACGACAGCTTTTTGGACACAAAAAAGACTCTCAAAATCAGACCTATGTCGTCGGCCGCCTGGCTAAGGAACTCAGTCATAACGAGGCGCAAAGAGTCATTCATTCAGCCAAATCTTGGCTTTGTCATAACGATATCAACCGCGAAGAAAAGATTCTCCCTTGGCACTCTGATGAAGTCATCGGTAAGGACCGTTTATCACCGGTAGAAGTAACCAGTCTTTACCTTAAGTATATTGCCGACAAATGGGACGAGAAGATGGCTCGTCATCAATCAAGCTATCGATTGGGACAGCAAGACGTCATTATAACCGTTCCTGCATCTTTTGATGAAGCAGCCCAGCGCCTCACTTTGCAAGCGGCAGAAAAAGCGGGTTATCAGGCAAGCCGTGTGAGGCTGCACGAGGAGCCACAGGCGGCTTTTTACCACTGGCTTTCATTGCGAGAAGATGACCCAGTCGCTTCACTTTTGTCTTTTCTGCCATCGGCTAAAGATAAACAGCAGCATATACTGGTCTGTGATATTGGCGGGGGGACAACCGATTTTAGTCTCTTTAAACTGGAGCCCCTGTCTGTCGATAGCGGACTTCCGCAAATCGAGCGCATTGAGGTGAGCCGCCATATTCTCCTGGGTGGTGATAACATAGATATGCGTATCGCTCATGAGTTTGAAGCAAAACACAAGAAAGAAAAAGGTGTAGGCTTCAATTCACAGCAGTGGGCCCAGCTGATCTCACAAGCAAGACATCTCAAAGAATCATGCTTGATGGAGACTAAAGGCAGTGACCCTCAGAAGACTTACCACGTTTCTTTAAGCGCTGGCGGTTCTTCTTTATTTGCTTCGACCTGGTCGGCTTCTCTCTCTAGACAAGAGATCGAGGATCTTATTTTGCAGGGGTTTTTCCCGATGGTTGGTCGCGATGAAAAGCCTCTTTCAAAGAAGTCGGGTCTTAAAAGCTGGGGGTTACCTTATGCTGCAGACAGTGCTGTGAGTCGTTATCTTGCTGCCTTTCTTAAAGGGCGCTCTGTCGATGCTGTTCTTTTTAATGGCGGCACGATGAAACCAGATTTCTTGCGCAAACGTATCACTGCCTTGCTAGAAAGCTGGCAAAAAAATCCCGTAAAAGAGCTTGAAAGTAGCGGAATGGATCTTGCCGTTGCTTATGGAGCTTCTCAATATAAGTATCTGCGGGAAAGGGGAAGCTTTAATATCAAAGCTGGCTATCCTCGGTCGCTTTATTTGAAGGTTATTGATCAGCACAAAGGTAGAGTTTTGCTTTGTGTTCTTAACAAAGGGTACCATTCTTCTGATAACATCCAACTTTCTGATCTGGGGCTGAAAGCGATCACTGGTCAGCCGGTTG
>CAZBDM010000443.1:3154-4537 GCA_964490675.1 uncultured Oligoflexales bacterium | reverse complement strand
GAAAGACACTCGACCAGCTGCCGCTACCGATCGGATCGATTGCAACTTTAGCGATCATGGTGCAAGCGTTCTCAGCTCTTGGAGAGCTCCATAAAAACAACGTTATCCATCGCGATATCAAACCGTCAAATATTATGCTACTCAATAGTGGCCTGATTAAAATAATCGATCTAGGTGTCGCTTATCGTCCCGGGCAAGAAAGCGGCTTAACCATGGCTGGCACGCTGCGTTATTTGGACCCCCAGATTTTGGCTGGCAAAAAGGCATCAAGCGATTCTGATCTTTACGCTTGCGCCCTTGTGATTGCCGAACTCTTGCAAGGCAAACCATTGTGGCCAGACTTGGCTCCTTTACCACTTTACCGGCTAGTCACCAGTCAAGCGACAAACAAGATTTCTGAAAGCTGTCAGAATGCTTATCCTCCCTTGCAAATTCTTGCCACAGAGATCGTCAGCAAAACACTTCACAGAGAGAGAAAAGACGAGCCGTTAACGGCAGATAAGATGGCCGACTTTTGTCAAAAGCAACTCGAACCAATCGCTCGTGAACAATCGGATGTGTTGCTGCGAAGATTGATGCAAAAAGACGATTTTTCCGACACAGTCTTTGAAGGATCAGTCAAAGACCAAACCCTAAGACAGTTAAAAAACTCTCGACTCACAATCAAGCATAAAGCCGTCTGGATACACTTCGCTAGTAGTCGAGGCTTTGTCGAGGCAGAGACCGTTCGAAACGACAGACCAAATCCCGAAGAAAAACCGTTTTGGGCTCCGTTTTCTTATGCTTTTGTGATCGTTTTAACACTCGGTCTCGCCTTTATCCTAAATATCCGCAACGCATCGCCCCCCCCAGAAGACGCTCAAGCAAAGGTCACAGAATCGAAAAAGATCGAGCTGGATGAACCTGGCAATCAGACCAAAATCGTCGAGAAAGCCAATCCCGCCGAGTCTAAGGAAGAATCGGCTCCCCCCCAAATACCCGCCAAAGAGCTATCAAAAGACAAATCTCCGCTGAAAAAATCCGATGAGACGCCCAAGAAGCTCTACGACACCGTCGCGCTAACAATCGTAAGCAATACTTGGGCAGATGTTTACTTCAATAGCGAAAAAAGGGGGCGCATACCACGTGCCAAGCCCTTTTCACTGCCACCTGGAAAACATCTCATTACCCTTAAAAGCCCCTTTATTGAGACCTTTGAAAAAACCGTTCATTTACCAGCCACCAAGCCGTTTCAAAAACTAAATCTCAAACCGACCAAAAGAACAAAACTCGTTTACATCGAGCTAAGGCCTCCTGGTAAACTCATCTTGGATGGCCAAGATTACGGCTTTGTCAGTAAAAAACAATTTTCATTAACCTTCGGTCGTCATCGCATCCAGATAT
>CAZBDM010000443.1:1653-3144 GCA_964490675.1 uncultured Oligoflexales bacterium | reverse complement strand
AGACAGCTTTATCGTCAACCCAAAGACAAAAGACCTTTTGAGATTCTAAGAGTACAATATGACCTTCGATGCATCGACAATTCAACAAAAATGGCAGTTAATTTGCTTTGACAAAAACAACTTTAAAGTGGCTCACTTTGAACTCAGCGGACCGCATCAGAGCATTGCAGGCCGCCAGGGCGAAGCCGATTTTTATCTGCCGGAACTTGCTTCAAGAGTGCTTTTTTTAGCGCGAAAAGCCGACCATTTCGAAATCGTCACCCAGCAGGATAACAACATCGTCGCCACCGATCGTATCAACCCTTTACAACTCTGTGAACTCCACGATCATAAATGGCTACTCTTTAAAGACACCCACGGCACAGCATCCGGAGCTTCTGATCCGGTTGCTGAGGACACTGGTTTTCTCAGTCAACTGATGGAGTGGTCTGCCGAGCCAATGGAAGACAGCCTGTCATTATCGACGGCTCTTGCCAAGGTCCTCGAAATCGTCATGAATCATTCGCCTGCGAAAAACGGGCTCATTGTCTTTTACGAAGAAAACGGTGCGCGACTGGTTTCTTTCCAAGGGCTAAAAAAGGAAATGGCGCACAACCTAATGGAGAAAATTCCTGACTCAATCAAGATGGATATCCTGAGAACAGGAAGCCGTATGATTCTTCCCGATGATGTCGGCAACAAAGTTTCGGCGCATTCAACGGTCTTCATCAAAGACGTAAAAAGCCTTGCGGGTTTTCCTATCACAACCGAAAAAAAGGTCTTAGCTCTTTTACTTCTTGGCTTTGACAATATTATCGCCGAACTTTCCGAATCTCTTCAAAATAAACTGGAACTGGCTGGTCGCATTATCGGTCTCGTCATGCAACGCGCTCTTTTGCGCGAACAGCTGGGCAAAAGCGTTTTGCAGACTTCTGAAGAGCAAAGCTTCCACGATCCCAACAGGTTAATGATTGGTCGCTCACATGCGATTAACCAGGTTTACCGCTTGATTAACCGACTGGCACCCGTGCAAGTGCCCGTCCTGGTCACGGGTGAAACGGGAACAGGTAAAGAACTAACGGCGAAGGATATTCACCAAAAATCAGACCGACAAGGCAAAGCCTTTGTCGCTATTAATGCCGCTGCACTTCCCGAAAACTTGATCGAATCAGAGCTTTTTGGTCACAAAAAAGGTGCATTTACTGGCGCGATATCTGACCGCAAAGGAATGATTGAACAGGCCGATGGAGGTACATTATTCATCGACGAAATCGGCGAACTTCCTCTCAGTCTGCAGGCTAAACTACTGCGTGTCATGCAAGAGAAAGTCGTCCAGAGACTTGGCAGTGAGCAGATTACAGAAGTCAATTTTCGTCTCATAACAGCGACCCACCGTGATTTAGATGCGATGGTCGCTGAAGGATCTTTTCGACAAGATCTCTTTTACCGCATTGCTGGCGCTACCATTGACTTACCGCCTCTACGCTCAAGAAGTGGCGACATAATGCTGCT
>CAZBDM010000443.1:0-1643 GCA_964490675.1 uncultured Oligoflexales bacterium | reverse complement strand
CTGCTGGCTAACTACTTCAAAAACAAATTCTGTAAGTTTCACGGTGTGTCAAATAAGGAATGGTCTTCCGATGCGATTGCAGCTCTCAATAGTTACGACTGGCCCGGTAATATCCGTGAGCTGCAAAATACCGTAGAACGAGCTCTAATTATGGCAGAAGGCATGGTTATTTCTGCTGATGATTTAGCCATTGTTGCCCCATCGCTCGAATTACTAGGAGGAGAGGACTATTCGGCCTTGATTAAGGATGGCATTGAGCTGGCGACCGCTAAAAATATCTGGTTAAAATCTTTCCTCATTCAAACTCTCGAACATCATAAATGGAACAAGAAACGAACAGCGGAAGCTTTAGGTATTGGGCTTCGGACACTCTTCCGTTATATTGAGCAGCTCAAGATTCAAAGCCAAGAGGAAGTAGACAGTAGTCATGACTAAGGTTTTCAAAGTTCAACACTTCAAATTAAACATGGATACCTTAAACTTTTGGGTCACAAGACTGTTATTTCTCCTGCTTTGCTCTTTAACCGCACACATCTGTCTTGCCAAAGCCGTAAACGAGCGTATTTCAAAAGCCGAGTCTTTATTTTTTAACGGTGAGTACACTAAAGCAGAAAAAATCCTCACTTCAATCGACTTCAAAAGTGAAGACGTCAGCCAAGCTGAAAAGATAAAATACTTCGTCCTACGGGCACGCATCTCTTCGGCATTTGAGAGAGACGGTGATGTTTCACTGTGGCTCAGTGAATTATACGATCAAGACCCTAACCACGAGTTTGATCCTTACGTTGATTCACCACAGATGATTTATGCGTGGAACCAGATTAAGAAAAAACGGGCTAAAGAGCTCCCTGAAGAACGCAAGAACTTTATGGGAACCGGCCTCAAAGAATCAGAGCTCAAAGAAAAATCGAAATTTTGGGCGGCCCTACTGCCTTTCGGATTTGGTCATTTTGCCACGGAACAGTATCAGCCAGGTTTTATGTTTTTATTTAGCGAACTGTTGCTCATCTACCTCAATACCGGTGGAAACGGTTATCTTGGCCAGAACCAAGGAACCGGTAATTCATTTACAACTTTTGCATTCGCAGGGGCGTGGTCTTATGAGGTCCTCGACTTAATGCCCTACCTTTATGCTCAAAACCCTAAAATGACAAATCGCATAAGGTATTTTATGTCGATCGCACCCTTCGGGGCAGGCCAAGGTAAAAACGGTGAATGGTTTAAAGCCCTTGGCATCGGTGCAACGCAGCTACTTTTCTGGCAGCTCACTCTCACTTCAGATAACACCGAGACTCAAGATATCGCCCAGTTCGGCATCGTGCTTTCCTATCTTTATGGGGTCTATGATGCTTGGATCAACCACCAACCCCTTAGCGGTGATCAAGCAACGGCGACTCGGATAGAGATGACACCGTTTGTTTCGTTAGGCAACAAGGGCAATCCGAACAAGTTTTACGGCGCCCAATTGACCTACCGCTTCTAGTAAGCATTAAGATATTAGGTTCTCGCTAACCGAATAAGGCATCAATTTAATTGAATTTATTAAATCCATCATTTCTTTTTGGAAAGTTCCTTGCATATCGATTGGCTGTTCGGTAGAAGAGGGGTGTTCGGATTCGATGGACTTTCACAGAGATCAATCA
>CAZBDM010000442.1:0-4543 GCA_964490675.1 uncultured Oligoflexales bacterium | reverse complement strand
AAAGATAGCGGCTATGAAAATTGCTTTCTAGATGGGTAAAAAGAGGCGCTTACAGAGGTTTTCGCCAACATTCTGATAAAAAAAAATTATCAAAACTGTTTTCTTGCTGATAATCCCTATTTTTAAGCTTAAAAATGAAGTTTTTACAGGGTGTTGTAAATCTTTAAGCAGAGCTCTGTTGACTGGGTAGTCAGTCACATTGATGTTTGATTTGTCAATTATTTATGATACCTAAATAGCAACGTTCCTCATTAATCATACGGTCTACATCAAGGCGATTGATGAGGGACGCCTATTGTCTCTTTTCAGAGTGTACGGTTTTTTTAAGGAGATGGCGCACTTTTTTGAGAGCGATTTTTGAAGTAGGCAAGGGACTTCTTGGCCACGAGTGGAAAAACTCCCAAAAGAACAAATGATGCGATAAGCCCTGGGGAAACAATGTCCGAAGTCGATTCGATTTTGCTGAGCTGAGTGCCTGCATTTACGTAGACGGCGGTTCCAGCGAGCATACCTAACTGACTAACGAAGAAGAAGCGGTACATCTTAATGGGTGTAAGTCCCATTACAAGATTAATCACAAAAAATGGAATGATTGGCACTAGCCTTAAGCTAAAAAGATAGAAATCTCCGTCTTTTTCAATTCCGTTATTGATTGCCTTAAGCTTGTCACCAAACTTGTTTTGGATACTTTCCTTTAATAAAAATCTTGCAGCGGCAAAAGCTAGTGTGGCTCCGATCGTGCTTGCAAATGACACTAAAACAAGCCCCAACCAAAACCCAAAGATACCACCGCCAGCAAGCGTTAAAATTGTGGCGCCTGGCAATGACATAGCTGTCGACACGATATAAATCGCCAGATATCCGGAAATCATGAGAAGTTGATTTTGCTGGTAAAAATCGGCGAGTGCATTTTGTTGAGACTTCAAATAACCGAGAGTGAGATAGCTTTTTAAATCGAAAACAAAAAATAACACCACGAAAGTCACGACTGCAGCAATGAGTATGGCTTTCGGCATCCAATTCTTTTTCATGTCTTAACCCACCTTATGACGTTCACGAGCTATCTCCGCATAAAAAAAGAAGGCAGCTACGTTCGCCGCTATTTGCATTCAATGTAATGTGCTTATTTGTAATTGAGAAGAGTTAAATACCGGAAGATGATTTCAAAACGTCTGAATTTATTTTTTCAATATCGCTTTCTTTTTGTAAAAATCGCCTCCAATCATAATTTTAGGCCTTTATTAAATAAAATAATAGCAAATTTAATGGAGTTGGATGGCTTTATATGGATCTCTTAAAAAGTCATAGTAGCAAGTGTTTTAACGGGATCGTCTTGCAACTTGAAAAAGCAAAGCTGCTGCTCAAGCCTTTAGATGTCTTCTTTGAAATCTTCGCAAAGACTCAGAAAAATAGAAAAGAATCGCCTAAGTCTGATGACGTAGCACATGCAATCTGCGAAAGATGAGGAAAACGAACTTATTCTTTTGGCGTGTTTACTAAAATTTTACTTAAAATAGCAATATTGCACTTGGCAATTCCTCAAATGATTTGTATCAATAATCTCCACTGAACATACAAACATGCAGATTTTTCGGAAAGAACGGACCAAAAGGGTTTTCAAAAAAAGTCACTGACCAAGTGTCTAGGAAGAAAACATCTGGAAAGGGAATTTGATGGCATATAAAAAGCTTGCCTCGCGCATTACGGTTCTCGTCCTACTGCTTTTATCATCGATCGGGCCTGCGCTCGCTCAGTGGTCTATCGGAGCTCAGCTTGCGGTAGATAATTTTAACTGTGGCGACGGACTCGAAAATAGGACTGCTTTTTTTGAAGGGCGTCCAGAGCTCGGACACTACTGTTCAGACGGGGAAGCGACAAAGGGATTGAAGAACCCTTTCGATGGATATCTTTGGGACGGTCTGCGTATTTACACAAGTTGGTTCAGCAGTGACTTCAATTTACCGAGGCAGTTTAAGTTCAAAGTCGAAAAAATACCCTACTGTAACGTCGACCATGAAAAAACCCTCGATGTCGGGACAATTTTCTACGAAGGCGAGGGGTCTGAGCTTGTCATAGCCTTACCAGCGCTTTTTCAAGGCTATAAAGATGCATTTATCTCTAGGAGTATGGATCTCATCACTAGGCGAGGTTACAGCGCAGTTATCGTACCGAATCCTTTTTCTAGAGAGTATCTTGACCACAAACCAACCTGCTCAACCGGAAATTTTCTTAGAGAGGCAGAAATCGCTTACAACGTTATCCGACAGATAAAAGAGAATTGGGGTGACAAGTTTTCAAAAATTCATCTTGTGGGCGTCAGTTACGGGGCGTTCTTAAGCTCTGTTATCGTTGCAATGGATTCGCAGCGAGACCAAATTATAGACGGGCGCATCGTGCTTCTCGGGCCGCCGCTTGATTTATTTACGTCGCTTCATAAGTTTGACGAAATTATAGACGACACTTCTTTCTGGCAGGGATCTCAGGCTCTCGTTGCTGGTTATATTCAAGGTAAAGTCGATGACTACTTAAAAGCAGCGAAGAGAAACGATCTGAAAGAAACAGATGGCTGTAGTGTCAACGATGAGCTTCTCGCCTCTTACGAAAAGGAGCTTCATGAGCTAGTTGAAAATCGTCCAGATCAAGCGCGCATGGTATCAACTGGGGCTGACGCTCAGGATGAAGAAGCAAAACCTTTACCGATTAATTTTATTAATGCGATTCGTCGAGAATCACCGGATGTTTATAAGCTCTTTAGGGATAATCAATCAGATCTAACCAAGTTGAGTTTTTGGCTGCAGCAATCACTAGATAATGGCATAGAAGATATCAGAATCGTAACTTCAAAAGATGATTACATCAACGACTTCAATGATTGGCTTGAGCTGCCTGAAGAGCTTTTGAGTAGTCATCATCTGCTTGTTAGAGCAACGGGCGGACACGTCGGTTTTCTCTTTACCGACTGGTATGAGAACTTTGTTAGCTTTTCTTTTTACTAGTTATAAAGACCAATTATATTCCACAACAAAGGGGGCGTGATCGGAAAACTTCTCGCCTCTGTAGATTGACACTTTTTTGACGTGATCTTTTAAACCAGGAGTGATGAACTGGTAGTCAAGACGCCAACCAACGTTCTTTTCGTAAGCCTTACCCCGGTTAGACCACCAGGTGTATTGGTCAGCTTCATCGTTGAGGACGCGGAATGAGTCGATGAACTTGGCCTGCTCAACGAGTTTGTCCATCCAAGCTCTTTCTTCGGGGAGAAAGCCAGAGTTTTTTTGGTTTGATCTCCAATTCTTGATGTCAATTTTTTTGTGGGCGATGTTGTAGTCGCCACAATAGATAAATTGCCTTCTTTTTCTTTTTTGAGTGACGACAAAATCGTAGAAAAAATCAAGAAACTTATATTTAAACTGCTGTCTTTCTTCTTTGGAAGATCCTGAAGGAAAATAAATCGATGCGATACTCACATCATGAAAGTGGGCCTGGATAAAGCGCCCCTCGATATCGAAATCTTCATGGCCAATTTCATAGTCGACTTGTTTAGGAACAACCTTGGAGTATATAGCGACACCACTATATCCAGGACGCTCAGCGCACTTTAGATATTCATGATACTTAAGACTTCGCAGTTCTTCTGGGATTTGGTGTTCTTTCGCTTTTAATTCTTGAATGCAAATGACATCGGGTTTGGTCTTTTTGACCCAATGACAAAACCCTTTGTTAACTGAAGCTCTGATGCCATTTGCGTTGAACGATACGACTTTCATGGGGCCAAGGTTAGCAAAATCCGTCAGTTAAGGTAAGCTTAATTAAACCAGCGAGGCCGCAGCTTTAATATTAACTTCTTTAATATCAGGCTATTAGATTCTCATAAAGGCTCATCATCTTCTCATTTAGGGCATTATAGGATAGTATTCAGGCGCCACACTTGAGTGGAGGTGCACACGAAAAATAGCATTTTTGGAGTAGCCTATGCGTATTTTAGTAGTCGAAGACGATGCACCTTTGGCAGATATCATTGTAAGATTTTTAAGAGAAGAGTCTTACGCTGTCGATCATGCTGCCGATGGTCAAGAAGCAGAGTGGATGGCTTTTGAAAACCCATACGATTTAATCGTTCTCGATTTAATGCTTCCCCGTAAAGATGGCGTCGATGTATTGAAAAGCCTTAGAGACGGCAACATCAAAGTCCCAGTTTTGATCTTAACAGCAAAAGATGCCACCGAAGCTGTTGTCAAAGGTCTCGACTCAGGGGCCGATGACTACATGACAAAGCCTTTTAGCCTAGATGAACTTGCCGCTCGAGTGAGAGCGCTTTTGCGCAGAAAAGAAGGAAAGGCTTCACCAAGTCTTGAGGTCGGACCCTTAACTATCAACCCCGCAAGGAAAGAAGTTATCCTTGAAGGTCGTAAAATAGAGTTAACGGCAAAGGAGTACGCTTTGCTGGAGTACTTCGCACGTAATGCAGGTAGTGTTCTTTCACGAACCCAGCTATCCGAGCATGTCTGGGATATTAACTTCGAGCCGACGAGTAACGTGGTCG
>CAZBDM010000441.1:0-4553 GCA_964490675.1 uncultured Oligoflexales bacterium | reverse complement strand
AATCATCTGCTGTCAAGTGAAGACGATTCGGACGATGCTCGAAGTAAGTCAATTCGACCATTTCAACAGTATCACCAGGAGCCTTTGACGTGTAGATAAGTGATGCTACTTGCCATAGTCCGCTGGAAACCCCAGCACCTTCAATCACACAGGTTGCCGCTGAACCTAACTCCAAACCACCGTAGCTGAAGAACGACTCGACCCATGGCTCTTTTTGAAAGACCTTATTACTGTGGTTGTATGTTTCCGTGCAGGTCTTGTAAATGACGTTGTCAACCTTGTCGCGTGGCACATCGTAAATCTGGAAGACAAGGTTTTTGTAGTTTTGTCCCACATCACTTCCGATTTGGACATGGTTTTGAGTGAACTTAGGAAATAGACCGGTAGCAGAAGTACCGTAGAACTTTTTGAGGAGATAATCGATGTCTTCAGGTGAATCCTTTCTAATATTATCCATACAATAGCCAAGGGTCAGACCTGAAGGTGAAGTGATACCGACTTGATGACGACCAACCACTCCACAACCATCAAGAGATAAGAATTCTTTTGGGTAGTAACCAAAGTAGAAAGGATCAGCACCTTTCATAATCTGAATGAAGTCAATGCCACCGAAAGGAGCGCTTTCGACTGCCGCTGTAAGAAGGTGGAAGTGAGGTGGAATTCTGAATCTCCAGCTGACACTACGACCAACGAGGGTGATATCAGTGAAAGTCATGCCACCCCGGTAAGGAGGTAGAGCTTCGTACTCGCTCTTATCGACTTCTTCAGCGCTTTCATCACCACCTTGTTCTGTAAGGTTTTGATTGTTGTCATCGTTCAAGCCAGGGATTCTAGCTGTATCGGTGTTCGATTCTCTGCCGCCGACAACCGCTTTAACATAGAGAGTGATGGCGAACTCTTTCATTTCGATAGTGATGCTTCCGCCCGAACAATCATCCCACGATCCTGAGCCGTCTTTTGTTTCAACACGACAAAGGAAGGTTGCGCCAGAGATGTTCGATACAAACTGCACGACGTAAGCGTTATCACCACTTTTTTCTTTACCACTGATTGTGATAGTTGGTTGTGGATCGTCTTTCTTTTTGTCTTTTTTCTTTTCGAAGACTCCACAACTTGAAAGGGATAATGCTAAACCAAAAATCATTGCGATTTTTGCGATGCCCGATGGGCGAATGCCAAATACCATTGTAAGACCTCCTGGGGACGGTTCGTTTTATATCAATCACAAGGAATTTATAATCATTTTATTAATAAGTCAAATTGTTATTAAAAAAAACAACAAATATTATTATTTGATATAATTGAATATGCTTTTCCATGGAATTACTTAATTATAATCAAGTGGTTAGCAACTATACGATAGAAAGGATTCTAGAGACCTATAACAATAGAAAAAGCTCCCTATCGCTAGAATAGGGAGCTCTGTCAGTAAGTTTGCGAGTCGCTTATTACTTTTTCTTGATCAGCTGAGGATCACCGACCTCCTTTTTGCCATCCTTCTTTTGCTTGTTGTCTTCAGTGATCATAATCGCCTTTTTTTGCTCGCTAATGAGTTTAGGTTCAGCGAGCCTAATGATCTTTTTGCGCTTGAGCAGACGACTATAATCTACTGCTATATGGAGGGCTTCTTTCAAGTAGACATCCTTAGAGAAGTCTGGAAGTGGGTTTCCAAACTCATCGCGCTTGATCTCTTCTTCGTCCTTTTTCTTTTCTTTCTCTTCCTTGACGAGTTCTTCCTTAGTCTTTTGACGAAGGCTCACCCTCGATCTTTCTTCCTTTTTCGCATCGAACTTAGCGATGGAATCTTTGACTTCCTGAAAGCCCTTGCTAACCTTGACACGCTTATCGCTGGCTTGTTTGAGTTGAGCCAAGTAAGGCTGAACCATATTGTAGTTTCTGTGGCGGACCGGTTTGATCTTTTCCCACTCAAGAGCGTAGTCATAATGCTTTTCACCGATTTCAAAGCTATCAGCGACGGAAGGTAACATAATGTCGGACTCAACGCCTTTGAGCTGCGTACTTGCACCTGAAGGTCGGTAAAACTTACTGATCGTAACCTTAATCGCTCCGAGTCGTGGTGAAAGATCACTGAGGTTTTGAACCGTACCCTTACCAAAGGTATGATGGTCACCGACGATCAAACCACGCTCGTAGTCCTTTATAGCACCGGCAAAAATCTCGCTAGCACTAGCGGATTGACGATCAATCAATAGAAGGAGCGGTCCGTCATAATGTGTGCGGCTGTCTTCGTCATTCTGGACGTATGGAGTATTGTTAATGCCCTTCGTCTGTACAACTGGGCCTTTGTCAATAAATAAGCCGGCAACCTTGATCGATTCTTCAAGACTGCCGCCGCCGTTAGAACGGAGATCGACAATAATGGCATCGACTTTCTTTTTGCCAGATTTAAGCTTTTTAATTTCTTTGAGCATATCGACAGACGAGCTTTTAAAATTTGCTTTACGCGCATGACGACCTTCGAAGTCCATGTAGAATGACGGAAGATCAATCACACCAATATGATATTTGTTTTTACTTTTTGGGACAGGGACTTCGAAGACATAAGACTTTGCCGCACGATCTTTGAGTTGAACCTTTTCACGGATGATAGGGACAATAATCTTTTTCGCTTCTCCGCCTTTTTGACGCACAATCGAAAGTCTCACTTCTGTTCCTCGCGGACCACGAATGAGTTTGACGACCTCTCTCAGGTCCATATCGATGACGTCAACCGGTGGCTTTTCTCCTTCACCGACTGAGACGATTTTATCGTCTATTTCTACTTTACCGGTTTTGTATGCGGCTCCGCCAGGGACGAGGCTTTGGATGGTGGTGAAGCCGTCTTCACTTCTTAGGACAGCTCCAATGCCTTCAAGGGATAATCTTGTTTGAATACGGAAATCTTCAAGTGCTTCTGGAGGAAGATAGTCTGAGTGAGGATCTAAGCTATTTGAAAACGCGTCTAGAAACATTCCGTAAAGATCGTCACTAGTCAGTTCGTTGTGGCGTTTGGTGGCAATCTTATAGCGTTTCACAAGCTTTTCTCGGACTGTCTTCACATCTTTTATCGTTCCATTAAGCTGTAAGAACTGAAACTTAATACGCTTACGCCATCTTTCGGTGAGCTCTTCTGTTGTTTTTGCAAAACGCAGTTTTTTTCGATCGATGGTTAGAAATTCTTCTTTAGTAAAGTCGTATTTTTTGGCAATCAGCTTATTGATCTGAACTTGTCTCTCACGGAAACGCTTCGAGTAGGTATTGGCGATAAACTCAATTGCCGAACAATTTGCGGCGTTGATCATATCATCGAGGCGGGTTGCGTATTTGTTTTTAAAGACTTCAATATCAGCGGCAAGGAAATACACTTTACCAGGATCCCATGCCTTAACGAAGCTATCTAATGTCCTACGACTTAATTCGTCATCGAAATTGTTGTATGAATGGTGCAGCCTTAAGTAATGGGCGGTTAACTGACGCACCTCATGACAAGTTAAAGCGTGAGCCGAAGTTGCAAAGAAAAGACCTAGTAAAGTGAAAATCACCATACCGAATTTTGAAAATTTAGGCTTGGCCGATGCTTGCATCAAAAATTTCTCCACGAAAGAATTCAAAACTAAGGACACTGCTATATATCGAAAGGTCCTTCAATCTTCTAAAGAAGTTTATCGGATTCATCAAAATCAACTAAAATATGTCGTTTTTCGAAGATTTTTGCTTGATTTTGAAGCAGTTTAAGGCCAAAAATCCGACTTTCTTAAGTTTACCTATAAGTTATTCACGAAAACAGCCGAAATGTTACCTAGGCGCAATCAGCTTAAATTTAACTTTGACGTAATATTATGACGAAGCCTCGCAAAATTTACTGGATCCTCGATACCGTAGAAGTCGCTCATCGCGGTCGCGCGATTCTTTTAAAGTCGCAAGGCATTAATGTTTCATTTTTTACGTCATTTCAAGACTTTGAAAAACAAATGCTAGAGAGCCGCGCCGGCACGATCATTATTTCGGACACAGGAACTGATCAGTTTGTTAAAGATCTCATTTTGAGCGTCACGACCATGCCAGAGGCGAGAGCTGCACGCTTGTTACTAGTTTACGAAAAAGCACATGAAGAAATTCTAAACCTGGCAGCAGGCTCAAACTTCAGAGACTTTGTTCCTATGGAAATTGCTGATGAACAGTGGCTGCAAAGAATCATTTACGCAGCATCAAGCAAACCTTTGCCATATAATCAGCCTGCTGGCCGGATTACGATGAAAAATGTTGCAGCTGCAAAGCTTCCAGCACGGATTGTCTGGTTAAATAGCCAACACATTAGACTCGAATGCCGTATGGCACCACCCATAGGCGCAACCCTGCAGCTTAGTGGAAAGCTCGCTCATGAAATCGGCGTCAAAAGTATTGGGTTGACCGTCGAAGCCACCCATAAAACCAAATTGACATATCGCTTTTCTGATGCAGTCACCTGTAGTCTTCGCATTCCAGCCCTAGCTAAGTCTAAACTGAGAGAAACCTTAGCAAAACTTGATTCGGTAGGTTCGCAACCGAGATAT